>JBAZZV010000009.1 GCA_041658645.1 Candidatus Margulisiibacteriota bacterium | reverse complement strand
CTGACGCCAGAGGAATTACCCTGTGATGATTTCCATCCGGATGAAATTTTACAACACTTTGTCGGAAGAGTAGCTGCAGGGTTTAATCAGCGCTCCGGTCCTGCACACGATCTACCTATATATCCCACACTTTTCCATATACAGGAAAGTTGATTTTGAAAAGAGGGGGCTCCTTTTGAGGATATGTATATTATATCATATGCACATGACTATAGGCAAGGAAAAAATCCCGTGATCGGGCGATCTCCGTTTGACTTCCCGCTAGTGTCATGCGAAAATATTCTGTATGGACAAACAATTGATCCTAGTGGTCGACGATGAGCGGGAAATAGCCAATTTAATTGTTGATATGATCAACGAAGGCGGGAAATATGAAGCTATCCCGGCTTACAGCGGCAAGGAAGCGTTTGACCTGCTGAAAACACATCGCCAGTTGCTCGGCCTCGGCGGGAACAGGGTAAAATTGATCCTGCTCGACATCAAGATGCCGGAGATGGACGGACTGCAATTCCTGGAAAAATTAAGGAAAGACCATGACCAGGAGAAATTGGGCGTGCTGATGGTGACCGCGTATGAAGACGAAGAGAAATGGGACCGCGCCACCTCCGGGTTCATCAGCGGCTATATCAAAAAACCGATCGGCAAAGCCGATCTGCTCGCCAAGCTTGACCGATTTTTCTCCAAGCCCGACGCCCGCTATGACATGACGCTGGACACCTTCGAAAAACACATTGATAAAATGGCAGAGCTTAAAAAAGGCCAAAAAGAATGATCAGTTTTTTGCCGGGAACTTTAAAATAAACTTCGTCCCTTGGCCCGGCTGGCTTTTAACCTCGACACTGCCCAGGTGTTCTCTCATGATCCGGAAAACGATCGATAATCCCAATCCCCTCCCCTTGGTGACACTGGTACTAAAGAACGGCTCAAAGATCTTTTCCATGTTCTCGGGGGGTATCCCGACCCCGGTATCAGCCACTTCTGCGCGGACAATGGGAGCGCCATTTTCTTCCCCGGCGCAGGTCGTGATCCTCAATTCTCCGCCTTTGCTCATCGCCTCAACCGCGTTCTTGAACAGGTTGATGAACACCGTTTCCAGGTCCTCCCTGTCCCCCCGGATGACCAGGCCCGGCGCTAGATCTTTGACAACGCTGACCCCGCTCGGGGGGAACAAGCGGAGAGCTTCTTCAATTTCCTGACCCAGGTCAAGCAAGGTCTCCTGGCGTTCGTGGGGCCGGCTAAGACGCAACGTGCTTTCCACTATGTAATTGGCCCGATCGACCTGCTCCAGGAGCAGGGCCTGCATCTTTTTTAAATATTCCTCATCCCTGGTTTTATCGAACAATGTTTCGATCCGGCCGCGGATGATCGCTAGCGGCGTTTTGACCTGGTGGTTGTATTCCTGGACAAGGTTGGCCATGGAAGCGATCTTTTCGGAGCGGGCGAGCAGTCGTTCGGTGTCGTAGAGTTTCTTCTGGTTGGCGTCATAATCACGCTTGATCCGCTCATAGGGCCGGACGCGGTCAAAGATCGCCCTCACCTGGACCATAATGGTCCGAAAAACTGTCAGCTCTTTGTCATTATAGGGATCTTCCGATATTTTCGGCCCCAGGGTCAGTATCCCCTCCAGCCCTTCCGACGAAGAGAGCGGCATGACCAGCCCTTCTTTGGCCCGCGTCAGGTCCTGATAATTCGTCCCTTGCGGCCCGATAGCGATCTTAATATCTTTGATCTTTACGGCGGCCTTTAATTCACCGGCGATGATATTGAACACCCCTGCCCTGTCCATGACCGGGATAAGTTTAGTAGCGATATGGTTGATCAATTTATCTGAATCGAACCAGTCGGTGATCCATTTCTCCTCCAGCGGGGTCTGGATAAGAGCGCGCAGGCGGTGGGCGGCTAAGGCCCAGAAGAGGGCCAGCAAAGTATTGGCAACCATCACCGCCGCTTGCGGCAGAGCGAACGAGTTTAAGCCAACAAAAGAAGCGGCCAGCAGGACGCCCACAAATAAATATGCGGCGGCACGAGTAATAACAACCCGGATGTCCATAAGCTCGGCCTTGGTGATGGCATAGGCAATTATTATTGCAAAGCACATTTCAAATAACCATCCAAATGGATATAAATCTATACCATATTTTTGAATATAATCAACCGATCCAAGAAGTGCTACTAAATAGGCAACAAAAATATAAACTATTCGCGTGGCCTCAATTGGAGAAAAGCTCTTTCTATTCAAATATTTTCGGAATAATAAATAAAACCCTCGAAGGAAAATGCCGAAAAATATAACAAGATAAAATGGGTGAAACATCCTATTAGCGTGAGAATAATAACCCCAGGAATATTTATATGGTTCCTCAAGCAAATAATTAGAAAAAATAAACATGAGAAAAATAATAAAAATTATTAAATATGAAAAATATACATATTTATATTCATTTCTCTTATTGAGAAAACTTACTGTTAAATGATAAAAAGCCGGCGCAGTAAATGCCGCGAATGCACAAGCAATCCGAGTGCCAAACATGGCAATTGTTGTGTCTTTAGCAGAATAAACGATAGCATAACCAAAAAGCCAGCCAAATAATGATAAGCAGAACAGGCTAAACGCAAAATTTACAAATGATTTTGGGTTTTTAAATAAAACAAAAAGGCCGATTAGAATAGCAAGCAATGCCCCAAGAAAAGCAGGGATTGAATTTAAGCTCATATAACTAATTTATTACCATAGTTTGTGAAATCAGCATGAGTAAACCCATACTTTTGTGCCCATAGCCTGGTCTTTTGTACATGGTCAAGTTCGATCTCTCCTACATGATTTTCCTCTTCGCCTTCTAAGGCTTGCATTATTGTTTCGGCTAAACAAGAAAATGTTGTTCCGGCAGGAGGGCCCATTTCAACTCCAAGATTTATTCCCGGGATATTTGTGTAACATCCATCGATCCTTGCCACATCGGGCCGGTCCTTAATAACATGAGGGTGCAAATTAATTGGCTGAGCTAAATCATAAACTACTGCTCCTTGTTTCAAATGCGAACTCTGGATTAAAGATTTCGAATAACTAGTGGCAGTTATTATATAATCGCAATCCGAAATATCTTCGATTATTAACGAGGGGATTATTTTTGCGGATGCCGATTCCAAAATATTACATAAAGCGCTCAACTTAAATTCATTCCGTCCAATTAGATACAAAGATTTACATTTATTAGCCAACAAACGGCTCAATGCTTTTCCAATTAAGCCGTAAGCTCCTACGACTGCAATTTTGCTTTCCGAAAGCGGCCGATTAATTTTTTTTGCAACTTTCTCAATCCCTTCCATTGCTATGGCGACACTAAAAGAATCCCCATGAGTAACATTTAATTTAATTTGATTTTGCCTGATTACCCATTTGCCCGCATCGGTAATTGGCGCCGTGTACGCGCCTAATCCAACCAATTGAACTCCTAAGTTATTTTGCGCATATAAAATGGCATCTAATATCCTTCTTTGCACATAATTCCTTGGAAGACTCATAATTTGCTCTCCAGTAAGCGAAACAAAAATGATCCAACCTTCCGCTTTATCATAAACATTAAACTTTGACCAAACAATAAAGCCTGAACGGCCTCTAAGATTCCGAATAATTACATCCTGGATTCGATTAGGAACAAATCTTATCCAAGGCAAAGGGCGAGCCATGTCGGAAATATCGCGAGGATGGACCAAAAAAGCAAACTTTTTCATATCTTGATGAAAATTATCGCATAAAACCAAGACGGAATCAATCGAGATAGGTATATACCCAGGCCTAAAATAATACAAACAATTGAAGCAATAAGTGGGGAAAATTTGCTTAGTAAAACTATCTCATTGATCATTATTTAACCGGATTTCTTTGCCGCATTTTTGCCCCGGAAGTTCTCCCTCAATATTTGCGGCAACTCCCAATAAATTATGCAACATATTGGGCGCATTGACAAGGTAATTAAACAAGGCGTTTCGGGCCGAAAGCGTTTCGGGGCAAGGGAAAAGCATCCCCCTCCCCCTGCCAACAATATCCTGAACTATTTATTCCCCCTAGAAGCAAGGTTATAGTATAATAGCTGTATGTTACTGGCTATAGACATAGGAAACACTAATATAGTATTTGGCGTTTTTGCGGGCAAAAAGATCGTCAAACAATGGCGAGTCTCTACCCCAAAGACAACCCTCCAAAGCCTACCGGCCATTAAAGGAATTGACCAAATCCTGGTCGCCAGCGTCGTCCCCTCGCTCGATAAGTCGTTAGCCAAGCTGCTGGTCAAAAAATACGGGGTTAAACCCCACTTCGTCACCGCGAGCAACATCCCGGGGGTAAGGATAAGAATGAGGAATAAGAATGAGGTGGGCGCCGACCGGGTGGTCGACGCGCTGGCCGCTTACAAGCTCTACGGGGGACCGGTCATTGTGGTAGATTTCGGCACCGCCACCACGTTTGACGTCATAAACGCCAAAGGCGAATATCTCGGCGGAGCAATTGCCCCCGGCATTCTTCTCGCCCGCGACGCCCTCCACGCCCAAACAGCCAAGCTCCCGCGGATCGAGCTAAAAGCCCCCCGCTCGGTCATCGGTAATAACACGGTGGAAGCGATCCGGAGCGGCCTGGTCCTGGGATATGTTTCCCTGGTTGAAGGGATGATAAAAAGAATAAAAAAAGAACTCATCCCCCCCTCTCTTCCTAAGAGAGGGGGTCGGGGGGTGAGTTATAAAGTCATCGCAACTGGCGGCCTCGCGCCGTTGATTTGTAAACAGACGGGGATTGTTGATATAATAGACGAGAACCTGACACTGAAGGGATTAATGCTATGTCAGAAGAACTAAGCGACCTGCTTAAAATACGACGGGAAAAGATGGACGAGTTCCGCGCCAGCGGGCGGGAACCGTTCCCCTACCGCTATGACCGGACCCACACCTCGGCCGAGGTCCTGGCCAAATACGCCGAGCTGAAAGAGCACGAAGAGAGCGGAGAGGAAGTCTCCCTGGCCGGGCGGATCATGACCCGGCGGGGCCATGGCAAGGCCGCTTTCGCCACGATCCAGGATGGGGCCGGACGGATCCAGGTCTACGGCAAAATGGATCTCCTGGGGGCAGAGCCCTACTCCTTCTATCAGAAACTAGATATCGGCGATATCATCGGGGTCCGAGGACACGTTTTCCGGACCAAGACCGGCGAAATAACCGTCCGCTTATCGTCCTTCACCCTCCTCTGCAAATCGCTCCACCCCCTCCCCGAAAAGTGGCACGGACTCCAGGACAAGGAGATCCGCTACCGGGAGCGCTATCTCGATTTGATCGTCAATCCCGACGTGAAAGATGTCTTCGTCAAGCGGAGCCGGATCGTCTCTTTTATCCGCCGCCTCCTGGAAGAGCGCGGGTTCCTGGAAGTCGAGACCCCCGTCCTGCAAGTCCTGCAGGGGGGAGCAGCCGCCAGGCCGTTTGAGACCTTCCACGACACCCTCGATATGCCGCTCTTCATGCGGATAGCGCCGGAGCTCTACCTGAAACGGCTCCTGGTCGGCGGTTTCGACAAAGTTTTTGAACTGGGGCGCGTCTTCCGCAACGAAGGGATGTCCTACAAGCACAATCCCGAGTACACCATGATCGAGATCTACCAGGCTTATGCCGACTATAACGACATCATGAAACTGACCGAAGAGATCGTCGTCGCCTGCGCCAAAGAGGTGCTGGGGACCCTGCAGATCGAGTTCCGGGGAGATAAGATCGACCTCACCCCGCCCTGGAAGCGGGTCTCTCTGCTCGACGCCTTGAACGAAGCCGGTATCGACCTGAAGGGGAAGAACGAGAGCGAGATCAGGTCGATCGCCAAAAAGAAAGGGATCGAGGGGGCCGACGAGATCGGGATCGGCAAGATCATCAACGTGTTATACGACAAGTTCGTCGAGGGGACCCTCCGCCAGCCAACCTTCATCATCGACCACCCGCTCGAAACCTCGCCGCTGGCCAAGAAGCACCGGAGCCACCCCGGCCAAGTCGAGCGTTTCGAGTTGATCATCGCCGGGATGGAGCTGGCCAACGCCTTCTCCGAGCTGAACGATCCCGTCGACCAGCGGGAGCGGCTGACCAAACAAGCCGCGCTGAAGGCGGCCGGCGACCAGGAGGCCGAATCAATGGACGAGGATTTCCTCCGCGCCCTGGAGTACGGAATGCCGCCGGCCGGCGGGCTCGGGATCGGCATCGACCGCCTGGTTATGATCTTGACCAACCAGTCGTCGATCCGCGACGTCCTCCTCTTCCCCCACATGAAACCGCTGGCCGCCGCGCAACCCAAAGCGGAAGAAATGGCGATCTTGGATGAAAATAACCGAAGTACTAAATAAGGCCAAACCCACTCTCTCTTTCGAATTCTTCCCCCCCAAAACACCGGAGCAGGAAGAGGAGCTCCTGGCCGTTATCGGCCAGCTGAAGACTTTTAAGCCCGACTTTGTCTCCGTCACTTACGGAGCGATGGGGGCAAACCGGGAAAAAGCCTTTTTCTGGGCGAACGAGATCAAGAGCAAATACGGTCTCGAGCCGGTCGCCCACCTGACCTGCGTCAACGCCTCAAAAGACGACATCGCCGCCCGGCTGGACGAGCTGGAGAAGATCGGGGTCGAGAATATCCTCCCGCTCCGGGGCGATCCTCCAGCAGGAACCGACGGCTTGCGGCTGACGGCTGACGGCTTTAAACACGCCAGCGAACTGATCGCTTTTATCAAACAGCGCCAGCCGAACTTTTGCCTGGGGGCGGCCGGTTACCCGGAGAAACATCCCGAGTCCCCCTCTTTCGCCAAGGACCTCGATTACCTGAAAATGAAGGTTGAGGCGGGGGCCGAGTTCATCATCACCCAGCTCTTTTTCGATAACCGCCTCTTTTCCAGCTTCGTCCAGAGCTGTCTTAGGGCCGGGATAACTACCCCTATTTTACCTGGCCTTATGCCGATAACCAGCCTCCACCAGATCAAGCGCTTTACCGGGATTTGCGGCGCCACTATCCCCCCCGAGCTGATGGCCAAACTGGAAAAACATCAAGCTGACCCGCAGGCAATTAAGCAGATTGGCACGGAATTTACGATCGCCCAGGCGCGCGGGTTGCTGAAGTCGGGCGTCAAGGGGCTCCACTTTTTTGTCATGAACCAGGCGGAACCGATCTCGACCGTCCTTAGCGAATTGGGGTTTTAAAGCGATTTTCGTTATAAGAGGACCGTCGCCGCGCCGTTGTCGATAAAGAGGAAACCGCCCTGACAGTCCACCCCACCCTGCTCCCCGTTCTCCGCCAGATAACTGACCCGGCCAGCCGCTAAAGCGGTCGCCAGCGGGATGTGGCCAGCCAAAATGCCCAGTTCGCCATCAATGGCGCGGGCGGTCAAGGCGGTGATCGCCCCGGAGTAGACTTTCTTTTCCGGCGTCCTGATCTCCAGTTGGAATCCGGTCTTCATCACTTTGTTTCCGCCTTTGCTTTCGCCTCTTCGATCGTCCCTACCATGTAAAAGGCCTGTTCCGGCAGGTCGTCACAGCGGCCGGAGACGATCTCGTCAAACCCCTTGATGGTATCTTCGGTCTTGACGTATTTCCCCGGGATTTGGGTGAAGTTCTCACCGACAAAGAAAGGCTGGGAGAGGAAACGCTGCAGCTTGCGCGCCCGGCCGACCAGGATCTGGTCATCGGCCGGCAGTTCGGAGACGCCGAGGATGGCGATAATATCCTGCAACTCTTTATAGCGCTGGAGAATCTTCTGGACTTTGCGGGCGACGGCGTAATGCGCCTCGCCGACCACCGAGGGATCGAGGATGCGCGAAGTGGAAGCCAGCGGGTCAACCGCCGGGTAGATCCCCATCTCCACCAGTTCGCGGGAGAGGACGACGGTCGAATCAAGATGGGCAAAGGTCGCCGCCGCGGCCGGGTCGGTAATATCATCGGCCGGGACATAGACCGCCTGGACCGAGGTGATCGAGCCCCGCTTGGTCGAGACGATCCGTTCCTCGAAACGGCCGACCTCCGCCGCCAGGGTCGGCTGGTAACCGACGGCTGACGGGACACGGCCGAGCAAGGTCGAGACCTCGGAGCCGGCCTGGACAAAGCGGAAGATATTATCGACAAAGAAGAGAACATCTTTCCCTTCGCTATCGCGGAAATACTCGGCCATGGTCAGGCCGGAAATGCCGGCGATCATCCGCGAACCGGGCAACTCGTTCATCTGGCCAAAGACCATCACTGTCTTGGCAAGGACACCGGATTCCTTCATCTCCAGCCAGAGGTCGTTCCCCTCGCGGGTCCGCTCACCGACCCCGGCAAAGACGGAGATGCCGCCGTGCTCGGTGGCGATGTTGTGGATGAACTCCATGATCAGGACCGTCTTGCCGACCCCGGCGCCGCCGAAGAGGCCGATCTTACCACCCTTGGCGAACGGGATGAGGAGATCGACCACTTTAATGCCGGTCTCAAAGACCGCGGCGCGCGGGACAATTTCATCAAAGGGGGGCGGATCGCGGCGGATCGGGGCGAGTTGGACATCTTTAACTTCACCCAACCCGTCGATCGGTGAACCAAGAACGTTAAAGACCCGGCCGAGAGTTTTGGGGCCGACCGGGACGGAGATCGGCCGGCCCAGATCCTCGACCTCGGTACCGCGTTTCAATCCCTCGGTCGGATGGAGGGCGACCGCCTTGACCACCCCACCTTCGAGCAGCATGGCAACCTCGGCCACGATCGCCGGCTCCTTGATGACCAGGGTGTTCCGGATCTTCGGGATCGCGTCGGGCGGAAAAAGGACCTCGATCACCGCCGAACTGACCGCGATAACCCGGCCTTTGTGGTTAGTCATCTTCGTTTCTCCTCATCGCTTCGGCGGAAGAGATCACTTCGGCCAGGTCGCCGGTGATACTCGCCTGGCGCATTTTATTTATCCTGACCCGTAACTCGTCGATCAAGTCGCTCGAGTTGTCGACCGAACCGTGGAGGACCATCAGCCGGGCGGTCAGCTCGCTCAATTTAGAGTTGACCAGGAGCTGGTAGAAACGGGCCTCCAGGAAATGGGCAAACAGGCGCTCGACCAAACCTTCCGGCGTCGGCTCGAGGGTCATCTCGGCCAGTTTTTTGTCCGGCGTGAAATCTTGCGGCAAAGGATAGAGCCGGTAAATGGTCGGGGTCGTATTGATACTGCCGCGATAGTTGTTGTAGGCGACGTAGATCTCTTTATCGGGAGAGAAAAGTCCCCGCCAGAGCTCGGCCCCCCGGGCGTAGGTTAATTTTCCTTCATCGGCCAGCTTGACCAACTCGGCCCTCGGATGTTCTTTCTGAAAGCCTTCTGCTATCTGCAAAGCTTTTTCGTTAAAACCTCCGCAGAGTCCCCGCGCCGACTGGAGAACGATCACCTTCCGGCCCACCGTCTTGACCGGCTCGAGCCGGCCGTAGAGAACGTGTTTCATCGGCCGGAGATAGACCTCGGCCTGGGCGTAGCGCTCTTTCAGGCGCTGGAGCTGGACGGTCGTCACCACCTCCATCGCCGAGAGGATCGAGTTCAAGCTCTTGACCGCCCGGAAGCGGCCGCGCAGTTTCAAGACCGACATTAGAGCTGCTCCTTGGCCGCGGCTAATAGTTTTTTCAGCCGCTCTTCCGTCTCTTTCGAGAGGGCCTTCAATTCGGGGATCACCCCGGGATCGCTCTGGCGGACAAAATCGATCAGCCGCCCTTCCCAGCGGGTAAATTCCTCGGCCGGGAGATGGTCAAGATAGCCGTTGACCGCCGCGTAGATGATAATGATCTGGGACTCGATCGGCAGGGGACGGTTCTTCCCCTGCTTTAAAACTTCGGTCATCAGCGCGCCCCTTTTCAGCTGGCGGCGCGTCTCCTCATCGATCTCCGAAGCAAAGAGGGAGAAAGCTTGCTTCTCGCGGAACTGGGCAAGGTCAAGGCGGAGCCGCCCGGCGATCTTCCTGATCGCGGGAACTTGCGCCTTGCCGCCGACACGGGAGACCGAGATGCCGGCGTTGACCGCCGGCCGGATGCCGGAATTGAACAGATCGGCCTCGAGAAAGATCTGCCCGTCAGTGATCGAAATGACATTGGTCGGAATGTAGGAAGTGATGTCGCCGAGTTGCGTCTCGATCAACGGTAAGGCGGTCAACGAACCACCCCCCAGTTCGGGCCGGAGCTTGGCCGCCCGCTCGAGGAGCCGCGAGTGAAGATAGAAGACGTCGCCCGGATAGGCTTCGCGTCCCGGGGGCCGGCGCAGCAGGAGCGAGATCATCCGGTAAGCCTGGGCATGTTTGGTCAGGTCGTCGTAGATGACGAGCGCGTCGCGTCCGGAGAACATGATCTCTTCGGCCATGGCGCAGCCGGAGTACGGGGCCAGATATTGGAAGGCGACCGAGTCGGAAGCGGAAGCGGCAACCACACAGGTGTAAGCAAGCGCGCCATGTTCGCGCAAAGTTTCGACCGTGGCCGCAACGTTGGCCGCCTTCTGGCCGATCGCCACATAGAAACAGAGGACGTTCTGGTCTTTCTGGTTGAGGATCGTGTCGATGACGATAGTGCTTTTGCCGGTGGCGCGGTCGCCGATGATCAGCTCACGCTGGCCCCGCCCGATCGGAATGAGAGCGTCGATCAGCTTGTAGCCGGTCTGAAGCGGCTGGTTGACGGGGGTCCGATCGATGACGCCGGTCGCCAACCGTTCCACCGGGCGGAATTTATCACAGTTGATCGGGCCGAGACCGTCGAGCGGTTCGCCCAGGGCGTTGACCACCCGGCCGATCAGCGCGTCACCAGCCGGCACTTCGACGACCTTGCCGGTCAGCCGGGCAAAATCACCTTCCCGAACCGCGGTGTGCGGCCCGAAGAGGACCGCCTGGACGACGTCGCGCTCGAGATCAAAGACCATCCCGGAGTAGCCGTTCGGGAACTGGAGCAACTCCCCGGCCATGGCGTTGGGGAGCCCGGCGATATGGACAATACCGTCGCCCGACTCGACCACCATGCCGACCTGTTCGATGTCAGCCTTCGGCCGGAAGGCCTCCAGGTTCTGCCTGATTATGCCGGAAATATCTTTTTCATCCACCAGCCATTACCTCTTTTAATTGTTCCAGCCGTCCCCGGAAACTATCTTCAAAGAAACGGCCGTCGCTCGTCTTGACGCGGACCCCGCCCAGCAGGTCTGGCCGCAAGCTAAGCCGCAAGCGGACCTGGCCGCCGAGAAACTCTTTTATTTTCGCCTGCTCACCGTCGGTCAGCTCAAAGGCCGACTCGACCTGGGCATAGACCAGGCCGAAACGCCTGGCCGCCAGTTGCGAGAACTCTGCCGCGATCGAGGAGAGCTGGTTGCCCAACTGGTGGTCGACCAGCAAACCGACCACCCGGTAAAAAAGCGGCAACGCTCCCGGAAAAAGAGCGGCGATCGCCCCTTTCTGGCTGTCGGGGGAGACCAGCGGATTGTCCAGGAACATCCGCAGTTCGTGGTGGCCCGAGATCAGCCGCGACAGGTTATGGAGCGTCTCGCCCAGTTCGATCGCCTCATCGCCGGCGATCGTTAAAAGTTGTTCCAGATCGACCGATCTCACCTTCGCAAGCTCTCCTCGATCAATTGTTTATGGTCGTTGAGATCGACGGTGCGGCCCAGCACTTTGCTGGCCGCCAGGGCGACCAGGCTGGCCGCTTCGCTCCTAACCGCATCCAGCGCCTTATCTTTCTCCCGGGCGATTTCGAGCTTCGCCTCTTTCGCCAGGAGGGCCGACTGCTCGCCGACCCGTTCGACCAACTCCTTCTTCAGCCGGTCACCGGCGTCACGCGCCTGCGCCAGGATCTGGTTCGCCTGACCGCGCACCTCACGAAGCTCGGCCTTCTGTTTTTCAAGCAAAGAGGCGCGCTCAACTCTTCCCCGCTCCGCTTCGGCCAAAGAGGAGGCGATCAGCTTCTCCCGCTCCGCCAGAAATATTAGAATCGGCGGCAAGGCGACCTTGTATAACAGGACGACCAGCAGGCCAAAGGCCAGCGTCGTCCAGATCATTAAACCTGGTTCGAACTCGAGCATTTAGACCTTTGTCGCCAGGATGAGACAGACGACCAGAGCGTAAAGTGCAATCGCTTCCACGAAGGCGATCGCGAGGATCATGCTGGTCCGGATAGTATTCGACGCTTCCGGCTGGCGCGCCATCCCTTCCAGCGCCTTGGCCGCCAAGATACTGACCCCTATCCCCGTCCCCGCCGCCGCGAGTCCCATCCCCAGACCCGCGGCTAAAAAAGCCCCAAACGTAGCATTCATCATTTTACCTCCTTCTAATGTCCTTCTTGGGCCGTAGCAATATACAAAGCCGAGAGATACGTGAAGACAAAGGCCTGAATAAAGGCGATGAAGAGTTCAAAAGCGAGAAAAACCGTGTCGCCGACGACCGGCAGGGGGACGACCAGCCAGCTGTGAAAGAGGACGATCATCGAGAGGATGAGAAACATGACCGCGTGGCCGGCGAACATGTTGGCGAACAACCGCATCGCCAGAGAAAAAGGTTTGGCCAGCGTGCTGATCAGTTCGATCGGTACCATGAAGACGGCGATCGGGAGCGGCACCCCCTCCGGGATAAAGCTCTTGAGATACGGGAAGAAACCGTGCTCCCTGACCCCAACCACCTGAACAACAAAAAAGACGATCAGGGCGAGGGCCGCGGTCGTATTGATATTGGCGGTGGCGCTGGCAACTCCGGGGACTAGGCCGAGCAGGTTACAGGCCAGGATAAAAGTGAAAATGGCTGCCAGGAAAGGGAGCCAACGGTCCCGAGTATCGCCTAACTGGCCGCCGATCTCATCGCGGATAAACAGGACGAGGACCTCGGCCAGGTTCTGCATTTTGCCGGGGACCGGCCTAAGTTGGCGTGAGACTAGCCAGAAAAAAACAGTGACGAGCAGGACAGCCAGCCACATCGCGATGACCCCGTTGGTGATCGAGAGGTCGATCCCCCCGAACTGCAGCGGGCAAACAATTTTCTGGCTCAAGTGCTCAATTACGTTCATTTTATTGCCAGTTTATACGCGCTCCAGAAACCGGCCACCGCTCCCAGGACGACCCCGGCCGCCAAGCCCCACGGAGAACTGTGCCACCAGCCGTCAACCACGTAGCCGAGCCAGGCGCCGGCAAAAACCGCCGCCGCCATCTCGACCCCGAGCGAAGCCGCTTTGAGCCAATCAGCCGGCCGCAGGACAGGAGGCTGCGCCGCCATTTACTTAACGGGAGCCGCTGATTCTTTCTTGTTCAGCCAGATGGCTAAGCCGATCATGCTCACACTGACCGCGATGACCGTAAATCTGATCGCCGGCGCCGGCTGGGCCAACACGATCGGCACGAGCAACAGGGCGACCAGGTTCATTACTTTGATCATCGGGTTGAGCGCCGGCCCGGCGGTGTCTTTGAATGGATCGCCGACGGTATCGCCGATGACCGAGGCCTTATGGGAATCGCTCCCTTTGCAGTGCTCTTCCCCCATATGGCCCATTTCGATCGCCTTCTTGGCATTGTCCCAGATGGCGCCGGCGTTGGAGAGAAGGACCGCCAGCAATTGGCCGACCAGGATGACGCCGGCGAGAAATCCGCCGAGCGCCGCAATACCAAAGGAAAAGACAACCGCAACCGGGGCAAAGACCGCGAGCAGAGCCGGGCCGACCAGTTCGCGCTGAGCCGCGGTGGTAACAATATCGACACAGCGGTCATATTGCGGCTTGTTCTGGCCGGTCATGATCCCGGGGATCTCCCGGAATTGGCGCCGCACTTCTTCCACGACCAAAAAGGCCGCCTTGCTGACCGCGTTGATCAGGAACGAGGAGAAGAGGAACGCGACCCCGCCGCCGATCAGCAGGCCGATAAAGACGTCGCCCTGGTTGAGCTGGATGCCGACCTTGGCCAGGCCACCCTCTTCAATGAACGATTTAAAGAGGGCGATCGCCGCGATGACCGCGGTGGCAATGGCAAAACCCTTGGTCAGGGCCTTGGTGGTGTTGCCGACCGCGTCGAGCTCGGCGACGATCATTTCGGCGCGCGAGCCGCGGGTCTTATTAACGCCCGACATCTCGAAGATGCCGTTGGCATTGTCCGAGATCGGGCCAAAAGTGTCCATGGCCAGGATGAAACCGGTGGTCGTCAGCAAGCCGAGGCCGGCCAGAGCGACCCCGTAAGCGGAAAGAGCGACATTGCCGCCGAAGATCGCCATCGAACAGAAAATAGTGGCGGCGATCGCCAGGACCGCCCAAAAAGAAGATTCGAGACCTAGGCCGAAGCCGGTCAGGATCAGCGTCGCCGGACCAGTCTTGGAGGCGCGAGCAGTCTGTTTCACCGGCTTATGCTTGGTATGAGCGAAGTAGTTGGTCATCTCTTCGATCACCACCGCCAAGACGATCCCGGTCAGGGTCGCCAGCGAGAAACGCCAGTCGGGGAGCCCGGTCCGCGGATCTTTCAGGTAAAAGTAGTTGATCGTGACAAAACCAACGATGGACGAGAGCGCCGCCACCCAGAAGCCGAAGTTGATCGGCTTCATCGGGTCGCCGATCTTTTCGGTCTCCTTGGCCCGGACCGACCAGGTGCCGAGCATTGAGGCAAATACGCCAATGGCGCGGACGAGCAAAGGATACATCACTAACTTCAGCGCCATGAGCGAAGCCCCCGCCCCATACAAAGCGACAAAGCTCTTGTCGGCCAGCGTCGCCGCACCCAGGATGATCGCCGCGACCAGGGTCACTTCGTAGCTTTCGAACACGTCGGCCGCCATGCCGGCGCAGTCGCCGACGTTATCGCCGACGTTATCGGCGATGACCGCCGCGTTGCGCGGATCGTCTTCCGGGATCCCCTGCTCCACTTTGCCGACCAGGTCGGCCCCGACGTCAGCCGCCTTGGTATAGATGCCGCCGCCGATCCGCATAAAGAGCGCCACCAGACAGCCGCCGAAACCAAAGCCGACCAGGACCTTCATCGCGTCCTGGCGGAAGATCAGGAAGATGGTCGTGGCGCCGAGCAGGCCGAGCCCGACGGTGAACATGCCGGAAACGGAACCGGCCTGGAAAGCGGTTTCTAGCGCTTTCTTGAAACTGGTCAGCGCGGCGTTGGCCACGCGGACATTGGCCCGAACAGCCAAGCTCATTCCGACAAAACCGGCCCCGGCTGACGCACAGGCGCCGCAGAGAAAAGCCAGAGCAATGCCGATCGGGATCATTCCATTATGCGGATAGACCGGCCGGTAAAGAAAATAAAGGCCGACCGTGATCAGAGCGATAAAGATCGCCATGACCTTGAATTGGCGGGATAAATAAGCGGCCGCCCCTTCCTGGATCGCCTTGGCCACATTGACCATCTCGGGCGAACCTTGCGGCTCCTTGAGGACCTTCCAGGTCAGAAAAGCCCCGTATAATAGAGCGATCACGGCAGACCCCAGCACGAACCAAAGCATATTCATCTCGACGGCACGGAGCGCGGGCAGGACAATACTTCCTTCAGACATTTTTCTTTTCCTCCTCTTCGTTTTTGACCACTATCTTCAACTTCTCACGGTCGAGCTCGGCCAATTCAAACTCACCGGTCACCTCCAGCGCCCCCTTCAGGCAGGAATCGACGCACTGGCCGCAATAGATGCAGCGACCCAGGTCAAGGTCCATCTCAAAGCGCTTGTCGCCCAGTTTCTTGATGACGATCGCTCGGGCCGGGCAATCGCGGACGCAGAGCTGGCAGCCGATGCAGCGTTCGGGGTAAAACTTCAGTTTGCCGCGGAACCCTTCGATCGCGCCCGACTTATCATAAGGATACATTAAGGTGGCCGGCTTTTTCAAGAGAGCTTCGAGTAATTCGCGGAGCATCTGTCCCGGCCATCTCATCGGTAAAGCGCTCCTTTCACTATCAGATTTAGCAGCAGCTGGAGAAAAGCGAGCGGCGCGAGATATTTCCAGCAGAATTCGATCATCTGGTCGAGCCGGAGCCGGGCCAAGAGCGACCGGGCCAGGGCGACCAGGAAAACGATGAAGAATATTTTAATTAAGAAGATGACCAGGCCAAGGGCCGGATAGACATTCAGGCCGAACGGCAGGAAAACCGCCGCCAGCAGGGCCGAAGCAACGATCGTTTCGACGTTCATCGTCAGGCGGAGAAAGGCGAGCCGCTGGCCGCTGTATTCGGTGAACGGCCCGGCGACCACTTCGGTCTCCGCTTCCGCGATATCAAAAGGGACCTTCTCCAATTTACCGAGGAGGGTGACCAGGGCGACCCCAAAACCGAGCAGGTTAACGAGCCAGAGGCCGGGATGCGCCGCGTAAAAAGCGGTCAGGCCGCTCAGCGACCAGGTATTGGCCAGCAGGGCCGGCGCCAGGATCGCCAGGAAGAGCGGCACCTCATAAGCGAACAGTTGGATGAGGGCGCGGACCGCGCCAATCATCGAATAGACCGAACGGGAGTACCAGCCGCCGAGGAAAAAAGTGAGCGACGGGATGATCAGGAGATAAAGGACGACGATCAGGTCGCCGTTGAAAGAGAAGAGAGCGTTGGCCCCCCAGAGCGGGATATAGAAGAAGGCGGTGATCGTCGCGGCCAGGGCGATCGCCGGCATCAGGCGGAAGATCTGCAGATCGGAGCCGACGACCGTAACATTTTCTTTCCCGGCCAGCTTGATAATGTCGGCCAGCGGCTGGAACCAGGGGGGGCCCACCCGGTTCTGGAAGCGGGCGACCAGGTTCCGGTCGATATACTCCGCCGCCAGGCCGGCGACCAGGAGGAAGAGCATCCCCGGGAAGATAAATATCTGGAACAACGACATGATCATAGTTTAATTTTCATCCTTGAGAAATCGACGCCCTTATTTTTATACCAATCGATGCTGTAGCGGCGGAGGTCCTCCCAGTTCATCGTCCCCTCCTGGTCACCGGTCACTGTGATCAGCCGGTCGGTGCAGGAGAAACAGGGATCGATCGCCGCGACGACGATCGGCAGGTCGGCCAGATAGCGATCTTCCAGCATTTTAGAAACCGCCTGCAGGTTGGCCAGGGTCGGGGCACGGAGCTTGACCCGTTCCGGATTCTCCGTCCCGTTGGCGCGGACGTAATGGACATCCTCGCCGCGCGGCGCTTCATAGCGGCTAAGCACCTCCCCGGCCGGGATGCGGCGCGGGGCTTTAACGGTCAGCGGTCCATCCGGCAGCTCTCGGAGCGCCTGGCGGACGATCTTGTACGCTTCCATCAATTCGCCGACGCGGACCAGGGTCCGGCCGTAAACGTCACAATGGTTATCGGTCACTACCTTGAAATCTAGCTCGCCGTACGCGGCGTACGGGTCGTCGCGGCGGACATCTTGGTCGACACCCGAAGCGCGGCTGGTCGGGCCGACCGCGCCAAGGGTCACGGCGTCTTCCGGCGAGAGGTAGCCGACCTTGGACAACCGGTCGATCAGCGTCGGCTCGCTCGTCGCGATCCCGGCGTAATATTTGGTCCGCTCTTCGAGCGTGTCGAGCGCCTTGAGGATATCGCCGGCCAACTCCTTTCCGATATCGCGGCGGACGCCGCCGAGCGTGTTCATGGCGTAATTGACCCGGTTGCCGGAGATCCGCGCCAGCAGGTCCATGACGATCTCCCGGTCGCGCCAGGTATACATTAACAAAGTATCGAAGCCAACCTCGTGCCCGGCGACGCCGAGCCAGAGGAGATGGCTGTGGACCCGCTCGAGTTCCCCGACGATAGTCCGGAGGTAGCGGGCCCGCTTGGGAACTTCCAGCCCGGCAAGCTCCTCGACCGCCTGGATGAAGGCGCTGGAATGGGAATGCGAGCAGATCCCGCAGACCCGCTCAATGAGGTAGAGAGCTTGGGTATAATTGCGCCCTTCACACGCTTTCTCGATACCGCGATGGTTGTAGCCGAGCTTGACGCTGGCCGAGGTGATCTTTTCTCCGCGCAGGGTCAGCAGGAAACTCTCCGGCTCTTTCAGCGCCGGGTGCTGGGGGCCGATCGGTATTTTTACGTCATCAGGTTCAAACATTCTTCTTCTCCTCGTCCAGGCAGGAGACCCCTACCCAGTCTTTCCGCAGCGGATATTGCCCGGCCGGCCAACCGTCGGGGAGCGGATAGCTGTTGCCGGGAGGCAACCCTTCAACTTTGATCCCCAGCAAGTCGACCAATTCCCGCTCGTATATCTCGGCCGGAGGATAAATATCCATGACGCTCTTGAGGACTGGCGTTTCGCGGGAGATTTTGGTCTTGAGGTTCAAGACCAGCCCGGTCCCGTCGCTTAAGTGATAAATAACCGCAAAAGCCTCACGCTCGTCGAGGCCGGTGATCGTCAGAAGCTGGTAGAAATTTTGTGACTGGCGTAAATATTTCAGGACCTCGGGGAAATTGGCCATCTCCACCTCGACCCAGAGGCGGCGCGCCCGCTGTAACTTTATTTTTTCTTTAAGGAAGTTGAACTTATTTTCTAAAGAACTAATAATCTCTTGTTCGGTCATGTCAGCCTCCTTTATCCAGCGTGGCCAGTAATTTAACCACGGCATCGATGATCGCTTTGGGGCTGGCCGGGCACCCCGGGATGTAAGCTGAAACGGGGATCGCCTTGTCGATCCCTCCCTTGACGCTGTAGCAATCGTGGAAGACCCCGCCGGAACAGGCGCAGGTCCCGACCGCCAGGACGAACTTCGGCTCGGCCATCTGGTCGTAAATATTCTTCAACCGGCATTCCGTTTGCCGGGTGACCGGTCCGGAGCAGACCAGGACGTCGGCGTGGCGCGGTGATCCTTTCAAGATCATGCCGAAGCGCTCGATGTCGTAGCGCGGGGTAAGCGCCGCGATGATCTCGATATCGCAGGCGTTACACGCCCCGGTATTGAAATGGATGATCCAGGGCGATTTGATCCGCGCCCAGGTCACTATTTTCTTGACTAAACCCATCATTTACCTCCGCAACAGGATAAGCAGGCCGATCGCCGCCGTCGCCATGTAGGCCACGGCCAAACCAAAAACTTCCGGCGTCTCCACCGGCACCGTGGCGATGATCATCGCCACGACGTGCAGGATGGTGAAGAAAAAAGCGTAAGGGAAGAACTGGCTGTAATCGGGCTGGATCAGATGCTCCTCAAAATCTTCGCCGCAGGAATACGGGTCGGTCAGCCGCTCGCTTTGCCGGGCGGAGAAGATGTTGAGCAGCCGCGACAAGAGCCAGACCCCGGCCAGGACGACCAGGAAAGTGACCGGCGGGAGTAATAACCAGTTGTTCATCCCTTTAATTTCCTCAATTCTTGCGAATCGATCGTCCCGTAATGGCGGAAGAGCCAGAGGATGATCCCCCCGGCGACGACCATCAGGACGACCTCGATCACGATCAGGGTAATGACCAGGGCCTGGGCGGTACCGAGATTGCCGGTCAGGTAACCGGCCAGGATCAGCGAGAGGGTCGCCCCTTTCATTAAGATCTCAATACCGATGATCGCCCGCATTAAATTAAATGAAGCAATGAGGCAATAGAGTCCGCAGATCGTCACCAGGATAATGGCGACGCTGTAATAATAGAAAAGCTGTGAGGCGAGTTCGTTCATTTCTCCCCTCCCCGGAAAAAGATCACCGTGCCAAAAATACCGATCAGCAAAATAGCGATCTGGCCGGCCAGATCGAGCTGGCGCAGGTTCCAAATGACATTACGCGCGTCAAGCGCCTGCCCGGCCGCCAGTTGCGGGATGAGCGGCGCCTTAACGAACATTAAAAGGGCGGCAGCGACCACGGCCAGGAGGATCGGGAGGGGCCAGAATTTACTCCAGCGCTCTTTTTGCCGGACGAGGAAACGGGCCGCGCTGACCCGCTCGGTAAAGCTGATCGTAGTAACAAAGATGACGGAGATCAACCCGGCGCAGACCGAGAGCTCAAAAACGGCGGCCAGCGGCGAATTGAGCCGGAACATGATGATCGTCAGGATAATACTGGTCACGGCCAGCCCGATGACCGAGCGGAGGAGCCGCACCGTCATCACCGTCCAGAGGGCGGAGAGGAGGAACAAGACCAGCATTAATATATCTAAATTATTCATGGCAACACCACTAAAGCCTTAATTGGCAAGATCAACCCTTGCATCACAAAAGGAAAGCAGACCCCAACCCCCACCGTGATCAACGCCAGAATGATCGCCGTCGTAGTGATCCCCCACCCCGCTTCGCGCACCCCGTCCAACCCCGGGACCAATTTACCAAAGAAGACCCGGCGTTGCAGCGAGAGGAAATAAGCCAGGGTCAGAACGCTGGCCAGCAGAGCGAAAAGGGCGTAACCGGACTGGCCTGCCTGCCACAAAGCGAGAATGATCATCAGCTTGCTCCAGAAACCGGCCAGCGGCGGGATCCCGGCCGCGGAGAGGAAACCGATCACCGAAGTGAAGCCGGTCACCGGCATCCGGGCGGATAAACCGCCCAGCGCGTCGATCTCCTGGGTTTCAACTTGCTGCTCGATCGCCGCCGCGTTGACGAAGAGGAGCGACTTGAAGACCGCGTGGTTGAAGAAATGGAAAACCGCCCCGGCGATAGCGAGCGGCGTGCCGCAACCGAGCGCCAGGATAATATAACCGACCTGGCTGATGCTCGAATAGGCAAGCAGCCGTTTGAGGTTTTGCTGGGTCAGCGCGGCCAGCGCCCCGATCAGGATCGAAGCGGCACCGAGGAACATGACCGCGGCGTCGATCCGGCTATCAAAGCCAAAGACCGAAACGAAGAGCCGGATCAGGACGTAAACGCCGGAAACCTTGGTAATGATCCCGGCCAGGAGGACCGAAGCGTAGGTCGGCGCCGCCGTGTAAACATCGGGCAGCCAGCCGTGAAAGGGGACTACCCCTGACTTGATCAGCGCGCCGCAGACAAAGAGGGCTAGCGCCAGCCGGGCCGGCCAGGTACCGGCCGAAGCCGCGACCGCCGGCCCGACGGCGGCAAACGAAGTGCCGCCGGCGAACAGGATGACCAAAGAGAGCGCGGTCAGCATCAGGACCGAAGAAAGGGCCGAAAAAAGGAGATATTTGAAAGCTCCTTCCAGGCCGAGCGGATCTTTGCGGAAAGCGATCAGAATAAAAGAGGCGATCGCCGCGATCTCGATGAAGAGATACATGGTGAAGAGGTCTTTAGCCAGGGCCAACCCGTTCAGACCGATCAGGACAAGCATTAACAGGTTGACGAAATAGAATTTTTTCTTTGGCTCTTTGATGAGATGTTCCGCGCAGAGGAGCGTGGCCAGCGCCACCAGACCGACCGCCAGGATGACAACCAGGCTGATCGCGTCGACCGAGGCGTCAAAATGAAAGAAACATTCGAGCGGGTTGAAACGCATATCCCAGAGGCCGGTCGGCAGAAGAGCCACGACCGCCAGCTGGGCCAGGATGACCAACAAGCCGAGCCAGAAAGCCCCTTTGATAAAACCTTGCTTGAAGTGGAGGTTGAGCACCACCAGACAAGCTAACGGCACTAATATTAATAATAATGACATATTTTCTTTTCCTTATCGGAACGCCAGGAACAGGACGAACGAGCCGCCGACTAGGATCCAAACGATATAGACGGCATAATTGCCGCCGTGCGCCCAACGGATAACCCGGGAAGAGAGGAGCGCCAGCCCGGGGGCGAGCGTTTCGTAGAACCAATCGATCATTCGGTCAATAAAATAACCGGTCCGGGCGACCAGGTCGGCCAGTTTCAAGCCGAGATCGTAGGGATCGTACCAGCGTTTTTCCGCTCCGTCATAAATTTGTTTTAGCCCCGGCGCGTAATGGATATGGTCGACCGCCTTTAAGCCTGAACCGAATTTCTTCACTCCGAACAGATGGTTAAGGTATGCTCCCGCCAGGACGACCACCGTCATGACGATCAGGAAGAGGTTGCGCGGCAAGCCGGCAAAGTCCTGTCCTTCGAGCCGGGCGTGACCGAGGACCGGCTGGACCAGGCGATGGAGCGGCCAGTGGTTCATCAGGCCAAAAACGATACAGACTGCGGCGATCAGGAGCATCGGCACCAGCATTGGCCAGGGGGCTTCTGCCACCCCCACCCTTTTCTTTCCCCAGAAAGCGGCGTGGCCCAGTTTCAAGAACGAGGCGGCGGTAAAGAACGAACCGCCGACCGCGGCCAGGTAGAAGATCCACCCCCGCTCGAGCGCCGCGTCATAGACCAATTCTTTGGAAAAGAAACCGTTGAAAGGCGGAACGCCGCAGATCGAAGCGGCTGCGACGCAGAAAGCGCCAAACGTCAATGGCATCGCCCAACCGAGCCCGCCCAGTTTGGCCAGGTCGGTCGTCCCGGCCTGTTTCTCGACGGCGCCGCCGGTCAGGAAGAGACACGACTTGTAGAGGGCGTTGTTGATCATGTGGAAAAGGCCGCCGACGATCCCGGCCGGAACGCAGGTGCCGATGCCGAGGATCATGTAACCGACCTGGCTGACGGCGTGGTAAGCCAGGAGCCGCTTGTAATCTTTCTGGACCAGCGCCATCATCACCGCGAAAAGGATGGTCAGAGCACCGACGATCATCATTAAATAACTTAGCCACGACTGGGGGACAAGCTGGTAGAGCTGAAGGGAGATCCGGCCCAGGAAATAGATACCGAGGAGCTTTTCCAGCGAAGCCGGCAAGATCGCCATAAAGGGGAGCGGCGCGTCGAGGGCCGCGTCGGGGATCCAGCTATGGAACGGCATCGCACCGGCCTTGGCGATCGCGCCGATCATCAGGCAGACAAAAGCGACCGTCGCCAATGGCGAAAGCGGGATACTGATGGCCGACATGGTCAAGGTCTTCGCCAAATAGCCGGTCAAACCGATCCCGAGCATCAGGCAGAGGTCGGAAATACCGATGATAATGAACGCCTTGGTCGCCGTCTTGATCGCCTCCGGGCTGCCCAACCGGATCAGACCGAACATGGCCAGGAGTAAACCTTCCCAGAAGAAGAGCATCACGACCAGGTTGTTGGCCAGGACGGCGCCGTTGACCAGGGCGACCGAAAGCAATAAATATGAATAGAACTGGTTCCCCCGCTCCTTCCCGAGCATGAAAGCGGTCGAATAGAGGGCGATCATCAGGCCAAAGAAAGCAGCGCCCAGGAGGATGAACGCGCTAAAGCTGTCGAGCCGGAGAGCGAACTCTATCCCGTAACCGGCCCACGGTAATTTAAGGGTTTCATTTAAGGGGAAAAGCCGGAACGCCAACCCCATGACCCAGGTCGAAGCGATCAGCGTGACTGCTTCGCGCAGATACTTGGCCCGTCCCGGTATCAGCAGGACGGCTAACCCGGCGATCGCCGGGACAAGGATCGGCCAGAGTAAGATCATGGGAGCATCCCCCGCACCACTGATTGGACCAGATCAGCCGGATAATTGATGAACACGCCGCCAGCCAGGGACAAGATGGCCAGGATAACGACCGAGGCGATCATCATGACCGAGCTTTCTTTCGCCGGCGTTTTTTTCGCTTCGCCCATAAAGACGGCGTTGAAAAGACGGAAAAGGTAGAGGACAGTCAGGAAGGCCGCGACTATAAAAAGCAGGGCGACCACCGGCTGTTTGGCCTGGAGCGCCCCGGCGATCACCATATATTTACTGAAGAAACCGCCGAAAGGCGGGATCCCCATGATCGAGAAAGAGCAGAAGAGGAAAGCAAAAGCGGTCCACGGCATCGTCTTGGCCAGGCCCCCCAGCTCATCGATCCGTTTCGTTTTGGCATTCTGCTCCACTATCCCGGCGCAAAGGAAAAGCCCGCCTTTGGCCAGGCCGTGCATTAATATGTAAAGGAGCGCCCCAGCCACCCCGATCGCCGTCCCGGAAGCTAAACCGAGGAAGATGAAACCGATCTGGCTGACGGTCGAGTAAGCGATGATCCGTTTCAGATCTTTATCGATCAGGGCGGCGCCGGCCGAGACGAGCGCGCTGACCAGGGCGATCCACATTACCAGCACCTGCCAGTCGATTGGCAACGGCCAGGTAACGACAAATAAGCGGGCAAAGACGTAGACGCCGATCTTGACCAGGACGGCGGCATGGAGGAGAGCGGTGACCGGTGAAGGGGCGACGCCGGCATCCGGGAGCCAGGTCTGGAAAGGTAAAGTGGCCGATTTAGAGAGGATCCCGGCCAGGATAAAGAGAATAGCTAGGCCCGGAAGCGCCTGCCCCCTGACTACCGCCAGGTCAAAAGACCCGGCCTGCTGATAGACCATGATAAAACCGGCTAACATTAATAAGGCGCCGGTCACGGTTACCAGGAACGACTTGTCCGCTTTCAAAATCTGATATTTCTCCCGGAAGAACCCGATCAGCCGCCAGCTGGAAAGAGCGGTCATCTCCCAAAAGATGTAGAGGAGGATCAGGTTGGCCGAGAAGACCAGGCCCATCATTGAGCCGAGGAAGAGGAGTACCATCAGGTAGTATTCGTTCTGGTTGTCGTAATGGCTGATGTAGTCGAAAGAATAAAAGACGATGATCGCGCTGATAAAGGAAGAGACAGCCGCCATGAAGAGGGCCAGGCCATCGGCGGTTAGGGCGAAGTTCGCTCCCAGCGGAAGTGGAAAGTTGATCGTGATCGTTTGGCCGCGGTAGATCAGCAGCAGCACACTGACCAGAGGGACCAGCGCTAGAAATAGCGCCGAAAAGTTACGCAGCTTGGGGGAAAGCTTGCCTAACAAGGGCAATAGAAAAGCCCCTAATATAGGAACGATGACAGCGGCGAGTAACAAGCGCAAAGTTATCCCTTTCTAGTAAGATGACTCTCTTACTGGGTCATTTTATCATTATTCGACCGGGCTGGCAAGATAACGGCTGACCCCGGCGGCCGCCTGCCGCCCCTCGCTAATCGCCCAAACGATCAGAGCTTGCCCGCGCCGGGCGTCGCCGGCGGCAAAAACCCCGGGGAGCGAGGTCTGGTAATATTCATCGGTCTTAAAGTTCTTTCTGGCATCCAGTTCAATGTCTAAACCTTTGACCGGTTCAGGGTGGAGAAAGCCGAGGGCAAGCAGTACCAGGTCAGCTTCAATCTCAAATTCCGTCCCCGGTATCTCTTTTAACTTAGCATCGACCTTAACGCATTCTAATCCCGTGACTCGTGATTCGTGGTTCGTGAATCGTTTAGTCAACACCGCCCACTGCCTCTCCCCGCCCTCCTCATGGCTGGTCGAGGTCTTTAAAACGACAGGATATTTCGGCCATGGTTGTTCCGGCGGCCGGGTTTCGCCCGGTTTCGGCAATAATTCGATCTGGATAACGCAGGCCGCTCCCTGGCGATGCGCCGTCCCGACGCAATCCGAGCCGGTATCTCCCCCGCCGATGACGACGACTTTTTTACCTTTGGCGTGGATCGTGGTTCGTGATTCGTGGTTCGCGACTATTTTATTAGCCTGGGTTAGATATTCTAGCGCAAAGTGGATTCCCTCAAATTCGCGGCCCGGCACTTTGAGATCGCGCGGGACCCGGGAACCGCTGGCCAGAACGACCGCGTCAAACTCATCACGCATTATATCCAGAGTTAGATCGACCCCCACCTTGACCCCCGTCTTAAAGGTGATCCCCTCCTTCCGCCAAAGCCCGATCCGGCGGTCGAGGATGTTCTTCTCCAGTTTGAAATCAGGGATGCCGTAACGCATCAGACCGCCCGGCTGGTCGTCTTTTTCGAAGACCGTGACCAGGTGCCCCGCCCGGTTCAGCTCCGCGGCGCAGGACAATCCGGCCGGACCGGAGCCGACGACCGCCACCCTCTTGCCGCTCCTGATCCGGGGGGGACGCGGCTTGACCAGGCCATGCTGGAAAGCGTATTCAATGATCGCCAGCTCGTTCTCGCGAATAGTGACCGGATCGTCATTGATCCCGAGGACGCAGGCGTATTCGCAGAGGGCCGGACAGACCCGTCCGGTGATCTCGGGGAGATTATTAGAAGCATCAAGGAGTTCAAAAGCGTGTTCCCAATTGCCATTATAAGCGCTATCGTTCCACTCCGGAATATAATTGCCGAGCGGGCAGGCCCAGTGGCAGAACGGGGTGCCGCAATCCATGCAGCGCGACGCCTGTTCTTTGACTTGCGGAATAGTCCGGAGCTTAAAGACCGGCGCGTGGTCCTGGACCCGGTCGCAGACCGGCCGGTATTCCCCTTTTTGCCGCTTTATTTTCAGGAAACCTTTCGGATTACCCATCGGAGACCCCCAACTTATTGAGCTCCTCCTGTTTCATCGCCCGTTCTTGCAAGACTCGCTTGAATTCGATCGGCAGAACTTTGACAAAGTGGCTGGTTTCCTGACCGAAGTTGTCCAGGATCGTCTTGGCTATCCCGCTGCCGGTCGCCGCGTGATGGTCGTGCAGGAGTTCGCGCAGCATAATTTCATCCAGCTCGTCCAAGGCATCCAGCCTGACCATTTCCCGATTGCACTTCTCGGTAAAGTCGCCCCGCTGGTCATAAACATAGGCTATCCCGCCCGACATCCCGGCGGCAAAGTTACGCCCGGTCGGGCCAAGAACGACGACCCGGCCGCCGGTCATGTATTCGCAGCCATGGTCGCCCACCCCTTCGACGACGGCGTACAGGCCGGAATTGCGGATGCAGAAACGCTCTCCGGCCACGCCGCGAATAAAAGCGCGGCCGGCGATCGCCCCGTAAAAAGTGGTGTTGCCGATAATGATATTCTTTTCCGGCCGGTAGGTCGTTCGGCTGTTCGGATAGATAATAAGCTTACCGCCGGAGAGCCCTTTACCGACATAATCGTTGGCCATTCCCTCCAGCTCAAAAGTGATCCCGCGCGCCAGCCAGGCGCCAAAGCTCTGCCCGGCCACGCCGCTGAATTTGATATGGATCGTCCCTTCCGGCAGGCCCGCTTCGCCATGCAGCCGGCAAACCTCGCCGCTCAACATCGCCCCGGTCGTCCGGTTAAAGTTCTCCAGCGGCAGCTCGGCCTTGACCTGGCGGCCGTTGACCAGGGCCGGCTGGGCTAATTCGATCAGCTTCCGGTCCAGAACCTGATCGATCCCGTGGTCCTGCTTCTGGGTGCAGCGCGCCGCCCCCTGCGGCTTAAAAAGTATCTTCGAATAATCAAGTTTTTTGGCTTTCCAGGGGAGGATCGCCTGGTCCAGCTCCAGCCGGTCGGTCTGGCCGACCATCTCGTCCAGGGTTCGGAAACCTAAGGAAGCCATGATCTCGCGCAGCTCCTCAGCCACAAAGCGCATGAAGTTCATGACATATTCCGGCCGGCCGGCAAAGCGCTGGCCCAGATATTCGTCTTGGGTCGCCACGCCGACCGAGCAGTTGTTGAGATGGCAATGGCGGAGCATAACACAGCCGCAGGCGACCAGGGTCGCCGTGCAAAAACCGAACTCTTCCGCCCCGAGCAGGGCGGCGATCGCCACGTCGCGTCCCGTCCGGAGCTGGCCGTCGGTCTGGAGCCGGACCCGGCTCCGCAGATCGTTCAGGACGAGGGTCTGGTGCGCTTCCGATAAACCAAGTTCCCACGGCAGGCCGGCATGTTTGATCGAGGTCAGCGGCGAAGCGCCGGTCCCGCCATCCCCGCCGGAGATCAGGATCATATCGGCATGCCCCTTGGCTACGCCGGCCGCGACCGTCCCCACGCCGATCTCCGAAACGAGCTTGACGCTGATCCGGGCGCGCGGGTTGACGTTCTTCAGATCAAAGATCAGCTGGGCCAGGTCCTCGATCGAATAAATATCATGGTGCGGCGGCGGCGAGATGAGCGTCACGCCCGGCGTGGTAAAACGGGTCCGGGCGATGATCGCGCTCACTTTATGGCCGGGGAGTTGGCCGCCTTCGCCCGGCTTGGCCCCCTGGGCCATCTTGATCTGCAATTCGTCGGCATTGACCAGATAATTGGTATTAACGCCAAAGCGGCCCGAAGCGACCTGCTTGATGGCGCTCCGCCGCTCGTCCTTGAACCGCTCCGGCTCTTCCCCACCCTCGCCGGTATTGGAGCGGCCGCCGAGCCGGTTCATGGCGATCGCCAGCGTCTCGTGGGCGCCGCGGCTAATCGAACCAAAGCTCATCGCCCCGGTGGCGAACCGTTTGACCAGGCTCTCGACCGATTCAACTTCCTTTAAGGGAATGGGTTGGCCGATCTTGAAGCGGAGCAAACTGCGCAAGGTCGTCGGGTTCTTCGACTGGTCGTTGATCAGGTTAGAAAATTCCTTGAAACGGCTGAAATCTTCTTTCCGGACCGCATCCTGCAGGGCGGCAATGCTCTCCGGGTTCCAGAGGTGGAACTCACCGTCGCGTTTCCACTGATAAACGCCGCCGGTCGAAAGAAGCGGCCGGTCGTTGGCAAAAGCGGCCTTGTGCCGGGCCAGGGTTTCACTGGCAATGACGGCAAAGTCGGCGCCGCCGATCCGCGAGGTCGTCCCCTCAAAACAGCGCTCGATCACTTCGTCGTTGAGGCCGAGCGCCTCAAAGATCTGCGCCCCGCGATAACTATTCAGGGTCGAGATCCCCATCTTGGAGAAGATCTTGAGCAGACCATGGTGGACCGCCTCCCGGAAATTGTCGGCCGCAGTCAGGGTGTCATGGGTCAGGTCATTTTCGTTGATCAAGAGGTCGATCGCTTCATAGGCCAGGTAAGGATTGACCAGGTCGACGCCATAGCCGAACAGCAGGGCAAAATGATGCGTTTCGCGCGGCTCGCCCGATTCCAGAATGATCCCGATCTTCGTCCGGAGCGACTTCTGGACCAGATGGTGATGGACGGCGCCGACCGCCAGCAGGGCCGGCAACGCGGCATGTTTGGCGTCCACGTCACGATCGCTCAAAATGATAAAGGTATAGCCCTCTTCGATCGCCGCGACCGCCTCGCCGCAAACCCGGTCGAGCGCCTCCATAAAATACTTCTCATTCTGAACGTGGAATAACAGCGAGATCGTTCTGGCACGGAAACTATTTTTCCGGATCGAGCGGATCTGTTCCAGCTCGCCATTGGTCAGGATCGGCGTCTTGACCCGGAGCTTGTGGCCATGTTCCGGCGTCTCGGCCAGGAAATCGAGCTGGGGACCGACGTAACTCTCCAGGCTCATGACCAGCTCCTCGCGGATCGGGTCGACCGGCGGGTTGGTCACTTGGGCGAACAGCTGTTTGAAATAGTTATAAAGGGGCTGCGGCCGTTGCGAGAGGACGGCGTGCGGGGTATCGTTCCCCATCGAGCCGATCGGCTCGGCCCCGCTCTCGGCCATCGGTTTGAGGATGATCTTCAGGTCTTCCCGGCTGTAACCGAAGGCGCCTAAGGTTGATATCAAATCTCGCGGCGGTTCCACGGTCGGCGCGACGCGCGGCAATTTTTCCAGCTCGACCATCTGGTCGTTCAGCCAGTCGCCGTACGGTTGGCGGCCGCAGATCTCGGCCTTGACCTCGGCATCCTGGACGATCCGACCCTTGGCCGTATCGATGTAGAAGATCTTGCCCGGCTCGAGCCGGCCGGAGAGCTCGATCTCGCCCGGTTCGATCGGCAGCACGCCGACTTCGGACGCCATCACCACCAGCCCGCTCTTGGTCACCAGATAGCGGGCGGGGCGCAAGCCGTTCCGGTCGAGCACCGCTCCGACCGAGACCCCGTCGGTAAATGCGATCGCCGCCGGGCCATCCCACGGCTCCATAAAGCAGGCGTGGTAGCGGTAGAAATCCCGGGCTTGCTTAGCCATCGCTCCGTTATGTTCCCAGGCGGGCGGGATCAGCATCATCATGGCGTGCGGGAGGGAACGCCCCTCCAGGACGAGGAGCTCAAAAACATTGTCGAGCGCGGCCGAGTCGCTCCCGCCGGGGACGATGACCGGTTTCAAGCCGCTCTCCCGCGCCCGCATCCAGTTGATATTGCCGCGCAGGGTGTTGATCTCGCCGTTATGGGCCAGAAAACGGAACGGCTGGGAGAGGTCCCAGGTCGGGAAAGTATTGGTGCTGTAGCGCGAATGGACCAGGGCCAGGGCGCTCCGCAGCGCCGGCTCTTTCAGGTCAAGGAAATAGCGGGCCACCTGGCGCGGCATCAGCAACCCCTTGTAAGCGACGGTCCGCGACGAGAGGTTGGTGATGTAGAACGAGGCTTTTTGTTTCAGCTCGCAGATCCGGACGATATTCTCGATCCTCTTGCGGATACCATAAAGCCGTTTTTCCAGCTCCAGCTGGCTGTTGACCTTTTTCCCTTTACCGATAAAGACCTGTTCGATCGCCGGCTCGCTCTCCCGGGCGCTTTTGCCGATGACGGTATTATCGACCGGCACGGTTCGCCAGCCGATCAACTCCTGCCCTTCTTCCTCAACCACTTTAGCGAAAAGCTCTTTGCAGTATTGCCGCTCTGCCAGGTCGGTCGGGAGAAAAATGAGCCCGGTCCCGTAAGCGCCGGCCGGCGGGATTTTTAGTTGCGCGGCGTAGAACTCATGCGGGATCTGGAGGAGGATGCCGGCGCCGTCGCCGGTGTCGGGATCGGCCCCGACCGCGCCGCGGTGAGCCAGCCGCTCGAGGACGGCCAACCCCTGGCAAACGATCTCGTTCGACCGTTTCCCCTTAATATCAACGACGAACCCGACCCCGCAACTGTCGTGTTCGTAGCTTGGATCATATAGACCCTGTTTTTTTGGATAACTATTCATTTTCAATCCCTAGTCCCCGGCACCTAGCACCTGATACCTAACTTCCTCATCTTCGCCCGCAACGTATTCCGATTGATCCCGAGGATCCGGGCCGTCTTCAACTGGTTGCAAAGGGTCATCGCCAGGACCTTCTCGATCAGCGGCTTCTCGACTGATTCTATCAAATTTCGATAAACTTTACCCGAATTCTCCTTGATGAAAAAGTCGCTAAGTTTATTGACTTCGTCCGTTATCGCCATCGTTACTCACCTCCTCCTGGTCATGCCCATATTTTGGGCATCTAAGAGCAAAAATAAGCGGGACATTGCTGCCCCGCTTAGCGAATAAACAGGATCACAATATCGTTAAAAGTTCCTGGTACTTAGCCATCGGCCAGAACCGGTCGGCGACCAGAGTTTCGGCCTGATCAACGCTCGAGCGCAGATCGGCTAAAGCATTGGCCCCATTCTTGGCGTACAGTTTTGCTTTCTTTTCCAGGTTTTCTTCCCGCTCGCAAATAACAATAGCTTTCTCCAGCCCCTTGATCGCCGCTTTGATATCGGCATAGAGAGCGGAAGCGACCTTCAGATCAGCGGCCATGGCACTGGCTTTGGAAGTCGCTTGGACAGCTTCGCCTAACAGCGCGATCTGCTCCAAAACAGCAGGCAGGACCAGCGTTCTGGCAATGTCCAGGCCAGCCTTAAGCTCAACATCCTTAATCTTGATGTAGGCATCCAGCTTGATCTCCACTTTTGAATGGAGCTCCCGCTTGGAAAGAACGCCGTATTTCTCAAAAAGTGCCGCGTTATCTTTCTCCAGCATCAGCTCCAGCGCGTCTGGGGTGTTCTTGGTATTGGGCAGTCCCCTTTTGGCGGCTTCTTTGTGCCAGGCTTCTGAATAATTGTTCCCTTCAAACCGGACCTTCTTGGTCTCTGTCAGGACGTCCTTCATGACCAGGATCGCGTTTTCCTTGACGTTCCCGCCTTTTTTCGCTGACAGCCGTTTTGCTATCTCATCATAGCCGTAAGCCACGACCAAATTAAGTGTGGTCGCTGCTTCCGAGCAGTTCTGGGATGAACCCACGGCGCGGAATTCGAACTTATTGCCCGTAAAAGCTACCGGCGAGGTCCGATTCCGGTCGGAGGTATCCTTGGCCACCTTAGGCAGGTTCTTAACGCCTAAGTTAATGTGAGAAAGGATCTTTTCGTTCACTTTATTGCCGATCCCCTCGATCTCATCCATCAATCCGGCCAGATATTCGCCCAGATAAACGGACATGATGGCCGGCGGTGCTTCGTTCGCGCCGAGCCGGTGATCGTTCCCGGCGTCCGCTACTGCCGCCCGCAACAGGCCGCCGAATTTGTTCACCCCAAGCAGGATCGCGCCTAGGGTGAGAAGAAAATTGATGTTCTTGACCGGCGAATCGGACGGTTCCAGGTAATTTGTACCGCTGTCATCTCCCATTGACCAGTTGAAATGCTTGCCCGAGCCGTTGACCCCCGCAAAAGGTTTTTCATATAGTATTGCTACCATCCCGTGCTTATCGGCGACTTTGCGGATAATATCCATCAGCTGCAGGTTGTGATCGATGGCCAGGTTAGCTTCCTCATAAAGAGGCGCTATTTCGAACTGGTTGGGAGAAACTTCATTATGCCTGGTCTTCGACGGGATCCCGTGCCGGTAAAGCTCGGTATCAAAATCTTCCATGAACATCATCACTTTGTCTTTGATCGCGCCGAAGTAATGGTCTTCCAGCTGCTGGCCTTTGGCTGGTGGCGCGCCAAAAAGTGTCCGGCCGGTTATGCGCAGATCGGGCCGCGTATCGTATTGCTCCTTGGAAACCAGGAAATATTCCTGCTCTGGCCCGCCGTAAACCTTCATCCTTTTGACTGAATTGTTCCCTAACAGTTTCTGCAGTTTTATCGCCGCTTCGGTCAGGGCCTTCATGGAACGGAGGAGCGGGGTTTTCAGGTCCAGCACCTCGCCGGTCCAGGAAAGATAAACTGTCGGGATGACCAGGGTCTTGGTATCCCCTGCTTCCAGCAAAAATGCCGAGCTGGTCGGGTCCCACGCGGTATATCCTCTGGCTTCAAATGTGGAACGTATTCCGCCGGAGGGGAAGCTGGAAGCGTCCGGCTCCGACTGGATCAGCTGTTTCGCGCTGAAACGCTCGGTCATCTCTCCATCTTTTCCATAGCTAAGGAAAGCATCGTGCTTTTCAGCCGTGCCGCCGCGCTGCGGCTGGAACCAGTGCGTAAAATGCGTGGCGCCATTCTCCATGGCCCATTCTTTCATCGCATGGGCCACGTCGCTGGCGATAGTTTCGTCCAAGGGGGCCCCGCCATCCAACGTAGCAACCAACTTGGCGTAGACCTCTTTACTTAATTTTTCCTTCATCACCTTTTTGCTGAAAGTGAGCTCTCCGAAGATCTGACTCGCGGTTTTTACCATGGCGATTCTCCTTTATCTTGGAATTGATGGTTTTAGTAAAGCAACCTTATTGCCAGCCACAACCCCTCTTAGGCAAGACAATTTTGTATATTAGGGCAATATCTGCTACATTTTTGTGCAATCAAAGGGCCTTGGCCCCCTGTTCGCCGGTCCTGGCCTGGTAAAATTTACGCTATTTTTACTGTTATAGCTTGTATTTTTACAACAATTTGACTTGACAGAGTGTTACTATTTATCAGTCCGATCAAAATAATGCTGAACAAGGCTATTATTTTTTAGGCTCTAACGGGAGGAAGCTATGGCTATTGTTGCCGGGATAATATTTATTGTTATATTTAATATTTTGCTGTTTGTTGCGGCATACTATATTGCCTTGGCTGTTACCATATTAATCCTAAAAGCAGCCAATAAATTGAGGGGGATAAAATTATGGGCTTTATTTTGGCCGGAATAATAGCGGCCGCTTTGCTGGTTTATCTTGCTTACGCCATGTTCAATCCTGAGAAATTTTAATGTAGCGGCGACCTTTAGGTCGCCATGAGGGGATAGAGACCTAAAGGCCTCCTCTACATTTTATTTTAACCAGTTTCATAACAATCCTTTAAGGAGAAGTAATTTATGAAAGTGACCGATTATTTACAGGTATTTATTTTTTGTTTAGCGCTGATCGGCCTAACACCGCCTTTGGGGCTGTACCTGGCCAGGGTCTTTGAAGGCAAGAGAACATTCATGTCGCCGGTGCTGGGCTGGCTGGAAGATCTGCTCTACAGCTTGTGCGGCATTAAGAAAGACGAAGAGATGGATTGGAAAGTTTATACCAAAGCCCTGCTTTATTTTAACCTGCTCGGTTTTCTCTTTCTTTTTGGGCTGCAGCTGGTCCAGAGGTTCCTCCCGCTCAACCCGGCCAACCTGCCCAATGTCGCCTGGGACGCTGCTTTCAACACAGCCGTGAGTTTTACTACTAACACCAACTGGCAGTCATATGCCGGGGAAACGACCATGAGCTATCTGACCCAGATGATCGGGTTAACCGTGCAGAATTTTCTTAGCGCGGCGACTGGGATAACCGTTTTCCTGGCCCTGACTCGCGGTTTGATCTCCAAATCAAAAAGTTCGCTGGGCAATTTCTGGGTCGATCTGGTCCGCTCGCTGGTCTATGTCCTTTTGCCTCTATCGATCCTACTGGCGGTGGTTTTAAACGCCCAGGGGGTCGTGCAAACACTGTCTCCCTATAAAGATGTCGTGACTCTGCAGGGGACGAAACAAACTATTCCCTTAGGTCCGGCCGCTTCGCAGATCGCCATCAAACAGCTCGGAACCAACGGCGGCGGCTTCTTTAACGCCAACAGTGCCCATCCATATGAAAATCCAACGCCACTGGCCAATTGGCTGGAGATGCTGGCCATTCTGCTGATCCCAGCCGCGCTGGTTTATACTTACGGGGTGATGATCGGCAATCGGAAGCACGGTTGGCTGTTATTTTTTGTCATGTTCGCTATATTTGCGGTCGGTTTGGGAGTCGCGCTTTTTTCAGAATTCTCGGTTCCCGGGACAATTCACGAAGGGCAGGAAACCCGATTCGGTATTACCAATAGCGTGATCTGGGCGATGGCAACGACCAGTGCTTCCAACGGTTCGGTTAACGCAATGCATTCATCCTTAACGCCGCTGGCTGGAGGAATGGCACTATTCAATATAATGCTCGGTGAAATTGTTTTTGGCGGGGTCGGTTCAGGACTATACGGTATGCTCCATATCGTTTTGCTGACGGTTTTCTTAGCCGGCCTGATGGTCGGACGCACACCGGAATATCTTGGCAAAAAGATCGAGCGAAAGGAAGTGCAGATGGTCATCCTCTCCATTCTGCTCCCTGCGGCGGCAATTCTGATCGGGGCCGGGGCTGCCTGCGTTTTACCGGTTGCGCTGGCCAGTTTATCCAGTAAGGGGCCGCACGGCTTAAGCGAGATCCTCTACGCCTTTACTTCGGCCTCGCAAAACAACGGCAGTGCCTTTGCCGGCCTGAACGCCAACACAGTCTTTTATAATATAGCGCTCGGCCTCTGCATGATCATCGGCCGGTTCGGCGTTATCATTCCGGCCATGATCATTGCCGGCAGTTTAGCGGTCAAAAGGATCGCCCCGGTCTCGGCCGGGACTTTTACGACCGACAACTTTCTCTTTGCCGCCCTGCTGGTCGGCGTCCTTGTCGTGGTCGGCGTTTTGACCTTCTTCCCCGCTCTTTCGCTCGGGCCACTAGTCGAGCATTTACTAATGCTTAAGGGAAGGGTGTTCTAAAATGACCAAGAATATAGAAACAAATGATAACAAGATTATGTTGACTGCCATTAAGGATTCATTCTTGAAACTGGACCCGAGGGAAGAGATGCGTAACCCGGTCATGTTCGTGACCTTTGTCTGCTCCGCGATCACAACAGTTTTCTTTTTTCATCACCTGTCCGTCGGCATTTTTTCCCTGTTCGAGCTGCTGATCAGTATCTGGCTCTGGTTCACCGTCCTGTTCGCCAACTTTGCCGAGGCGCTGGCGGAGGGGAGAGGCAAGGCCCAGGCGGAGAGCCTGAAAAGATCAAGAAAAGAGGTCATGGCCAGACTGCTGATTAACAGTAAAGAAACGTCCGTTCCAGCGGGAAGACTGAAGAAAAACGATGTCGTCGTCTGCGAAACTAACGATATTATCCCCGCTGACGGCGAGGTGATCGAAGGGATCGCCAGCGTCGATGAATCAGCGATCACCGGAGAATCCGCCCCGGTCATCCGGGAGAGCGGCGGCGACCGGAGCGCCGTGACCGGCGGGACCCGGGTCATCAGCGACCGGATCGTGATTAGAATTACCGCCGATCCGGGCGGCAACTTTATCGACCGGATGATCGCCCTGATCGAAGGAGCTAAACGACAAAGGACCCCCAATGAGATCGCTTTAAGTATTGTCCTCTCCGGGCTGACCATCATTTTCCTGTTAGCCGTTGCCACTCTGAAACTGTTCGCCGATTACAGCGGCGCAGCGGCCGGCCAGAACCTCTCCTCGATCGTCACGGTGCCGGTCTTGGTTTCTTTGTTAGTTTGCCTGATCCCGACGACGATCGGCGGGCTTTTGAGCGCGATCGGCATCGCCGGGATGGACCGTTTGATCAGGCGGCACGTCATCGCCAAGAGCGGCCGGGCCGTCGAGGCAGCAGGCGACATCGATGTCCTGCTGCTAGATAAAACCGGCACGATCACTCTGGGCAACCGGATGGCGGCCGAGTTTATCCCCGCAGCCGGAATTGAGCAGAAGAAACTGGCAGAGGTCGCCCAGCTCTCTTCGCTTTCTGACGAAACTCCGGAAGGCCGTTCGATAGTTGTACTGGCCAAAGATAAATTTGAACTGAGAGCGCAAAGCCTCCACCCCAACGACGCTACCTTTATTCCTTTTTCCGCCGCCACCCAGATGAGCGGCGTTGATTTTCACGATAAAGATAAAAAGGTTTACCGTTCGATCCGCAAAGGCGCGGTCGAGGCGATCAAAAAGGATATTGAAGCGCGCGGCGGCGTTTTCCCCGCCAATCTGGAGGCGGAAGTGAGAAAAGTCGGCAGCAGCGGAGGCACGCCGCTGGCGGTTTCCGACGGTAATCAAATTCTCGGCCTCATCCACCTGAAAGACATCGTCAAAGGCGGGATCAAGGAACGATTCCGGGAACTGCGTAAGATGGGGATCCGGACCGTAATGATCACCGGCGACAATCCAATCACCGCGGCCGCCATCGCCGCCGAAGCCGGCGTGGACGACTTTATTGCTCAGGCGACACCTGAATCGAAGATGGAACGCATCCGCAACGAGCAGGCGGGCGGCCATCTTGTGGCCATGACCGGAGACGGGACCAACGACGCGCCGGCGCTGGCGCAGGCGGACGTCGGCGTCACGATGAACACCGGAACACAGGCGGCGCGCGAAGCGGGCAACATGGTCGATCTGGAAAGCAATCCGACCAAACTTATCGAAATTGTTGAGATCGGCAAACAACTGCTGATGACCAGAGGAGCGCTGACGACTTTCAGTATCGCCAACGATGTGGCCAAATATTTTGCGATCATTCCGGCAATGTTTGGCTTGCTTTACGCCGAAGCGGGCGAGAACGGTCCGTTGTCGGCCCTCAACATAATGCGCCTCCATTCACCGGAGAGCGCGATCTTAAGCGCGGTGATCTTTAACGCGATCATTATTGTCATTCTTATCCCGCTGGCCCTGCGGGGCGTAGCCTATCACAGTCAGAGCGCCCGCTCCTTGTTGAAGCGTAATTTGCAGATCTATGGATTGGGCGGCCTGGTCTCGCCATTTCTCGGCATCAAATTGATCGATCTGTTGATCGTTTCTTTACGGGTGGTGAAATAATATGAAAAATATAGTAATTGGCGTCAAATTCTTTATCGCCGCAACGATCCTGACCGGCCTGTTTTATCCGCTGTTTATAACCTTGATCGGGCAGACCTTTTTTTCACCAAGCTCGAACGGACGCCTTGATTTGATCGCCCAGAAGTTCGACCAGGATAAATATTTCTGGTCCAGGCCTTCTTCCCAAGACTATAATCCCCTACCCTCAGGCGGCAGTAATCTTTCAGCGACAAGTAAACAGTTAAAAGATACGGTCGAAGGAAGAAAACAGCAGCTGCTTAAGGCCGATCCAACCAAAACTGTCGCTGAGGTGCCGGCCGATCTCATCTACGCTTCCGGCTCCGGGCTGGACCCGCACCTCAGTCCTGCCGCAGCCGTCTTCCAGCTTACCCGGGTGGTGAAGGCCCGCGGACTTGATTCAGCTATGAAAGGTGAGATAATTAAACTGATCGCGAAATCGACGGAAGGCCGGGATTTGAACCTTTTCGGCGAACCGAGGGTTAACGTCTTAAAATTGAACGCCGAACTGGATAACATCCGTTAAGTGAGGACCTAATTGGAAGACTTTTCGCGCCGGTTGACCCCGGAAGAAGCCTTAAAGATAGCCACTGAACATCCCCAGCGGGGCAAACTGAAGATCTTTATCGGTTACGCCCCCGGCGTCGGCAAATCTTTCACCATGCTCAACGAGGGGAACCGCCGCCGCCAGCGGGGAGAAGACCTCGTCATCGGCTACGTGGAACTGCACGGCCGCCAGGAGACCGAAAAGCAGATCGGCACCCTGGAAGTAGTCCCCCGCAAAAAGATCGAGTACGGCGGCAAGCGCCTGGAAGAGATGGATACTGAGGCTATCGTAAAGCGTCACCCCACCACCGTCCTGGTCGACGAACTGGCCCACACCAACGTCCCCGGCTCAAAATACGTCAAACGCTATGAAGACGTGGATGAGATCCTCCGGGCCGGGATCAATGTCATCACTACGCTGAACGTCCAGCACCTGGAAAGCCTGAACGACGTCATCAAACAGATCACCGGCGTCACGGTCCGGGAAACGATCCCTGACGGGATCGTGGAAAACGCCGATGAGATCGTCGCCGTTGATATCACGGTGGAAGCCCTGCTCAACCGGTTAAAGCGCGGCGACATCTATAAAAAAGATAAGATCACCGACGCTTTGAGCAACTTTTTCCGCGAAGGCAACCTCAACGCGCTCCGGGAGATCTCCCTCCGGCAGACCGCCCAGGAAGTCGACGAAGAATTAGAGCTGTACATGAAAGCGCACGGCATCCGGGAAAGCTGGCAAACCACCGAACGGATCCTGGTTTGCGTCAGCCCGAGCCCGAACGCGAAAAGATTGATCCGCCGGGGAGCGCTGATCGCCAGGCGGTACCGCTGCGAATGGTTCGTCGTCGCCGTTGAAAGCACCGGGTTGTTCTCGCAAAAATGGAACCAGAAAGACAAGGAAGACCTCGAGAACAATTTTTCGCTGGCCAAACAGCTGGGGGCGGCCGCGACGATCCTCTCCGGCCGGAGCATTTCGGACGCGCTGGCAAAATTCGCTAAAGAAAAGAACGTCACTCAGATCGTGATCGGCCACTCCGAGAAAAGCCCCTTTCAATCGCTCTTCACCGGCTCCACCGCCGGCGCGCTGCTCAGCGAAACAAAAAATATCGCCATCCATGTGATCCCGACCGGCGGCGAGACGCCGGCCGGCGAGAACTGGCTCAAGTCGATCTTCGGCTCGGAAACGCCAATGAGCGACTTCTGGAAGACCGCGATCATTATTATGGCGATTTCGCTCATTAACTATCTCCTCTCCCCCTACCTCGGATACGAGGCGATCGGCTTCGTCTTTTTCTTTGCCGTCCTGATCTTAAGCCTGTTCGTTTCGTTCATTTACATCGTCTTGTTCGCCGTCTTGAGCGCTTTGATCTGGAATTTCTTTTTTATCCCGCCGACCGGGACTTTTGTCATCGGCAACCCGACCGATCTCGTCATGAGCGTGGTCTATATTATTACCGCGATCGTGACCGGCTATCTGACCAGCAAGATCAGAAGGGACGAAAGGCTGCTGGCGCTAAGAGAAGCCCGGACCGACACGATGCACCGGATCACGACGATCATCGCCGGGGCCAGGGACAGCCTGACCTGCGTTAAAGACATTGAAAGGGAGATCGGCGTGATCCTCCCCGGGAAATGCAAGGTCATCGTCAAACGCGACAAGACCAAGTTTGATGAATCCTTGCGCCAGACCATCACCGGTGACGAAAAAGAACTATCGGTCGCGATGTGGGCTTTCGAAAAAGGGGAAACGGCCGGTTGGTCGACCGACACCCTCTCTTTTGCCGGCGCCCTGTACCTCCCGCTCAAAGGCCCGTCGGAAAATATCGGTGTCTTGTTATACCGGCCGGAGCATTATCGGACCTTGTCCCAAGATGAAAAGAATTTTTTAAGCGCGGCGGCCAATCAGCTGGCTATATATCTCGAGCGGGAGATATTAAAAGAACGCTCGCTGGAAGCGGACGAGCTGAAAAAATCGGAAAGCCTCTACCGGACGATCCTCGACAGCGTTTCTCACGAGATCAAGACGCCGGTCACTTCGATCGTCGGTATTTCCTCGGCCATGCAGGATGAGAATATCATTTGCGACCGGAATAAAATGGCCGAACTGGCCCGCGACCTGGCCGATTCGGCGGAACGGTTGAACCGGATCGTCACTAATTTACTGGATATGTCGCGGCTCGCTTCCGGCATGCTCTCGATCAAGAAAGACTGGCAGGAGGTCCGCGAGCTGGTCAACATTTGCGTCCTCCGCTTGAGCAATAAACTGGCCAAACATCAGGTCAGGATCGAGATCGCGGACGGTTTGCCGCTGGTCAAGATCGATTTTGCCCTGCTGGAGCAAGCCTTGCAGAATGTCCTCTGGAACTCGCTCAATTACACGCCGGAAGGGACGGAGATCGTCATCCGGGCCATTAGGGAACAGAACAGGATCGCTATTATCGTTGCCGACAACGGTCCCGGAGTAAAAGAAGCTGAATTACCGTATATCTTTGATAAGTTCTACCGGACCAAAGAAGCGCCGCCCGGCGGCACCGGCCTCGGATTGGCGATCACCAAGGCGATCGTGGAAGCGCATGACGGCGAGATAACGGCCCGAAATAGAAAAGAAGGGGGCCTGGAGATCAAGATCACTCTGCCGATCGAAGAGCAGCCGGTCCTCAAAGAATTGCCCGATGAGTAACGGGGCCAAGATCCTGGTCATTGACGATGAGAAGTCGATGCGCAAACTGCTGGAGATCAGCCTGACCACCGAAGGCTATCAGGTTGAGTCGGCTAAAACCGCCAAAGAGGGACTGACCCAGTTAAGTAATTTCCGGCCTGACATCGTTATCCTCGACCTGGGCCTGCCGGACATGACCGGCAATGAGGTCATGAAAAAGATCAGGGAAAGAACGGGCACGCCGGTGATCGTTTTGACCGTCCGGAATTCCGATCATGATAAAGTTTCCTTACTTGACGCGGGAGCCGACGATTATCTGACCAAACCCTTCAATCTCCCCGAATTATCGGCCCGCATCAGGGTGGCTTTAAGGCACAGCCTGAACCTCAAGGAGGAACCGGTCTATCATCACGGGCCGCTGAAGATCGATTTCACTCTTCGCGCCGTAGAAATAAACGGCGAGCCGCTAAAACTGACCAACACCGAATTCGACCTGCTCAAGGCGCTGGTCCAAAACGCGGGCAAGATCGTCACCCAAAAACAATTATTATCAGAGATCTGGGGGCCAGAGTCAGTCGAGCAATCCCATTATCTTCGGATCTATTTCAGCCAGCTGCGCAAAAAACTGGAAAAACACGATCTGTCCGATATTATTGTCACGGAACCTGGCGTCGGTTACCGGTTAGCGATCTGACTACAGGGCCTTGGTCCCCTGCTCGCCGGTCCTGATCCGGATGACATTCTCCACCGGGGAGACAAAGATCTTGCCGTCGCCGACCTTCCCGGTCGTGCAGACAGTCGTGATCACCCCAATGGCCATCTCAACCTTCTCGGCCGCGACGACCATCTCCACTTTAATCTTGGGGATGAACTCTACCCGGTAATCACCGACCCGCCACTCGAGAGTGATCCCCTTCTGGGCCCCCCGCCCCTTGACCTCGGTCACGGTCATGGAAGACAACCCCTTGGCATCCAACGCCTCCCGCAGCTCCTCCAGTTTCTCCGACCTGATTATTGCTTCAATTTTCTTCATATTATTTCCCCCTTAAACCGTTTCCGCGTGCTGGGAAATATCGAGCCCGACCAGCTCCTCGTGCTCCTTGACCCGCAGTCCGACCAATCCATCGATCACTTTGGCAATGATATAAGTCACCGTGAAGGAAAAGAAGGCGACGAAGCAGGCAGAGAAAAGCTGGATCCAGAACTGATGCTGGCTGCCAAAGAAGAGGCCGTTCGCTCCGGCCGCGTTAATGTTTTTATCCGCAAATAGACCGACCGCGATCACCCCCCAAAAACTCCCCATGCCGTGGCAGGCAAAAACATCGAGCGACTCGTCGATCCGGAGTTTCATCCGGAGGACGATCATATAGTAGGCGATGAGCGAAGCGACTGCGCCGATCAGCATCGCGAAAAGCGGAGAAACATACCCGGCAGCTGGTGTAATAGCCGCCAGACCGACGATCGCTCCCGTCGCTACCCCCAGGACGCTCGGCCGCCGCTGCATCCAGCTCAAGATCATCCAGACCGCCGCGGCAGCCGCCGCCGAAGCATTGGTCACGACAAAGGCCGAAGTCGCCAGGCCATTGGCCGCCAGCGCCGACCCGCCGTTAAAACCGAACCAACCGAACCAAAGCAAGACCGCCCCCAGCAGGACAAAGGGGATATTGCTCGGTTCCATATTGTCTTTACCATAACCGACCCGTTTGCCGATGACCAGGGCGATCGCCAGGGCGGAAAAACCGGCCGTGATGTGGACAACAAGTCCCCCGGCAAAATCGAGCGCCCCAAAGGCTCTTAACCAGCCACCGGTCGACCAGACCCAATGAGCGACCGGATCGTAAACGATAGTCGCCCAGATCAGGGAAAAGAAAAGGAAAGTTGAGAATCTGATCCTTTCTACGAAAGCGCCAACGATCAGGGCCGGGGCAATGATCGCGAACGCCCCTTGAAAGACCATGAAAGCGAGAAAAGGGATCGTCGCCGCATAGGCGGCGTTTGGCAATGCGCCAACACCAATCAGACCAAGCCAATCAAAGTTACCAATCATTCCCCGGACCGAAGGGGCAAAAGAGAGGGTAAAGCCGACCAGGAACCATTGCAAACTTAAAACGATCAGGACCGCGAAACACATCATAACCGTAGACAAAATATTCTTTTTCCTGACCATACCGCCATAAAAGAAACCAACGGCAGGGGTCATCAGGATAACTAAAGCGGTTGAGATCAAAACCCAGGCCGTATCACCAGCGTTTATCATGGCGAGCCTCCTTCACTTCTTCAAGAAGGAAGCAATAACATTGCCACGCTTAACCCAGGCTGCGCAGCCGGTAAAAAGATACGTTTTTGTATTTTCTGGACCGTTTATCTACAATATTAGATGGCGCCGTGTCCCTTTTCTTTGGTCCGGATCCGGATCACTTCCTCGACCGGCGAGATAAAGATCTTGCCGTCGCCGACCTTGCCGGTCGAACAAACTGACAAGATCGTTTCAATCACCTGATCGACCATTTTAGCGTTAACAACCAGTTCTACCTTGATCTTGGGGATAAACTCGACCCGGTACTCACCAACCCGCCACTCGAGGGTGATCCCCTTCTGGGCCCCCCGCCCCTTGACCTCGGTCACGGTCATGGCCGAGAGTCCCTTGGCATCCAGCGCTTCCCGCAAGTCGTCCAGTTTCTCCGACCGGATTATCGCTTCTATTTTCTTCATTTTATCTCCTCCATTTATACGCTTTCCGCGTGCTGGGAAATATCGAGCCCGACCAGTTCCTCGTTCTCGCTGACCCGTAGGCCGATGAAAAGGTCGATCAACGTGGCCAGGACATACGTAACAACAAATGAGAAACTAGCCGTGACCGCGACCGTCACGATCTGGACCCAGAGCTGGGCGGGGTTTCCAAAAAGCAGACCATCAGCTCCCGCCGAATTGATCGCTTTACTGGCAAAGATCCCGGTGGCGATAGATCCCCACAGCCCACCCATCCCGTGGCAGGCAAAGACGTCAAGCGATTCGTCGATCCGTAATTTCATCCGGAGGACGATCATATAATAAGAGATGATTGCAGCAATACCGCCAATGGCCAGGGCCGCTAACGGATCAACATACCCGGACGCAGGCGTGATCGCGACTAAACCGACAACCGCTCCGGTGGCGACGCCAAGAACGCTCGGCCGCCGATGAAGCCAGCTTAAGATCATCCAGACCAGGGCCGCTGCCGCCGCCGCCGTGTTGGTCACTACGATCGCGGAGGCCGCCAAACCGTTCGCCGCCAGAGCGGAGCCGCCATTGAACCCGAACCAGCCGAACCATAATAGGACGGCGCCGATGACGACCAACGGGATGTTGCTCGGCTCCATATTGTCCTTGCCGTAGCCGATCCGCTTCCCGATGACCAGAGCAATGGCTAAGGCGGCAAAGCCGGCCGTAATGTGGACCACCGTTCCGCCGGCAAAATCGAGCGCGCCTAATACCCGGAGCCAGCCGCCAACCCCCCAAACCCAATGGGCGACCGGGTTATAGACCAGCGTTGACCAAAGAGCGGTAAAGATCAGGAAAGCGCCAAATTTGATCCGCTCGACAAAAGCGCCAACGATCAGTGAGGGAGTGACAATGGCAAAAGCCGCCTGGAAAAACATGAAAGCGAGCGCCGGGATAGTGGCGGCGTAATCCGGGTTAGGCGCTTGGCCCACTCCGAGCAGGCCGAACCATTTGAAGCTGCCGATCAGGCCGCCGTGGGTCGGCCCGAAGGAGAGGGTATAGCCGATCAGGACCCACTGGACACTGATCAGAAAAAGGGCCGCGAAACACATCATGATCGTGGAGAGGATGCTTTTTTTACGCACCATCCCTCCGTAAAAGAACCCGACCGCCGGCGTCATCAGGATCACCAGAGCGGCTGAGACCAGGACCCAGGCTGTATCACCACTGTTGATCATTATAATCGCCTCCTTAAATATTAATGTCCAACTGCGTGGTCACAGTTGGCTTAGCGCCATTATTATACGTGCCGTAACCAAATATTATAGAAGTGTTGGGGGCGAATAACCAGGAAAATCCGTAAAAAGTGGCGCCAAGCGTTGATTGTCCGCTGGCATAGTCAACGCAAGCCCAGACTTTATCGGTCAAGGCTTTATCCCAGGTCAGGATATAACCCTTGTTGTCGGCGCCAATCGTGGCCGCGTTCCCGGTGAAATAACCGGCTGATATCCTGCCCAGCGGAAAGGTTTTAGCCGCCAGGCCATAGATCACGTTCATATCGGTCAAACCAGGCAGGGTCCCCAGACCGTAACTACCCAGCGCCAAGGCCGGCAGGACTTCCCCCTCCGGGAAACCATATTTGGCGTTAAAGAGCAGGCCGCTCCCCGGCAGATTTTGCGGCAACATTGCGTCGATCCCAACTTCCAACCCCGGCAGTAAGCCATAGGTCAGCCCAACGTCGGTCGGGAACGCATAGCCACCCGAAGTTCGGTCCTCAACCGTGAAATAATCATCGATCCCAAAGTGCCAGGCCCCCTTCGCCTGGATATCGGTCGACGGGTTCCAGATCTGGGTCGACGGTGTCGCTCCAGCCGGAATGGCTAACAATAATCCGCCCAGGAACAGCCAATTAAATAAACAACGCTTCATTATGATACTCCTCCCTTTCCTTAATTTTGAAAACCAATAGTTCATTTCTTTCCTCCTTCCTGATAGTAAACGGCCATAACTTTTTCCACTGGTCGGTCAACGCCATCCCTGGCTGTTTATTAATATCTTCAGTTTTGATCGTGTTTGGCATGACACTGTTAGGGGAGCAAGTTTATTGCCAAGAAAAAAGAGCCGTCGACAGGCGTCGCAGCTCCATTTTTGTAGACCGTTATACTTTTTTGTAGATACGGTCTTCAGTCATTGCTACTACGTAATCTTGTACTTGCCGATCTTATAACCGAGCATCCGCTCGGTGATACCGAGCGCTTTGGCCGCCTTGCGCTGTGATTTGTGCTTGGCCAGAGCATCGCTGATCCGCTGCTTTTCGATCGACTCGACGATCTCGGGGAGGCTGGCGCCGGCCGAAGGGACGTCTACCGCGTCACCGCTCCGGATATTCTGGGGAAGTTCCTGGGCGGTGATCAATTCTTTCTGGCAGATGACGACCGCCCGCTCGACCACGTTCTGGACCTCGCGCACGTTCCCCGGCCAGCCGTAGGCCAGGAGCATGTCGAGGGCAGACCGGTTGATCCCCCGGACCTTCTTATTGTTCTCTTTGTTGAATTTGTGGAGGAAATGGTCGACCAGGAGGGGGATATCTTCTTTCCGGTCGCGGAGCGGCGGCAGGTTGACCGGGAAAACGTTGATCCGGTAATAAAGGTCTTCGCGAAATTTACCGGACTTGGCCATTTCCGCCAGGTTGCGGTGGGTCGCGCAGATCACCCGGACATTGGTTTTGACCGTCTGCGTACCGCCGAGCCGCTCAAATTCCCGCTCTTGCAGGACTCGCAGCAATTTAACTTGAGTAGCCGGGGTCAGGTCCCCGATCTCATCGAGAAAGAGGGTCCCGCCGTTAGCCAGCTCGAACCGTCCCATTTTCCGCTCCAGCGCGCCAGTAAAGGCCCCTTTTTCGTAGCCGAAGAGCTCGGACTCGAGGAGATTCTCCGGCAAAGCGGCGCAGGCGACCTTGATGAACGGCTTGTCGATCCGCGGGCTGGCGTAATGGATGGCCGAAGCGAAGAGTTCCTTGCCGGTCCCCGATTCCCCGAAGAGGAGGACCGTCGCTTGGCTGTCGGCAACTTGCAGTGCTGCTTCAAGCGCCGACTCCATCACTTTGGAGCTGTAAATGATGTTGCCGAACTTGTATTTTCCCCGCAGTTCGCGTTTTAGCTTAAGATTTTCGAAGACGACCGTTTGTTTGTCTTTTTCCGCCAGCTGGCGGATCATGACCGCCTGGCCAACCATCGAGGCAATGATCGTCAGCAGCCGGATATCCTCCTCATAGGAAATATCACCACGGAAAAGATGGTCGACCGAGAGGGCGCCAATGACCTTGTTGCCGGCCTTGACCGGAACACAGAGAAAAGCAAAGTTCCGCTCTTTCAGTTCGCGGCGGGCCTGCGTCCGATTGAGAAAAAGAGGCTCCGCCTTGATATCCCGAACGATCATCGGCTGGCCACTGGCCACGACCTGTCCGGTTATCCCCTCGCCGATCTGGTAGCGGCCCCGCTCCTTTTCCGCCGGCGACAGCCCCTGAGCGACCTCGATATGCAGTTCATTGGTCGCCGGGTCGACCAGGGTGATCGTGCCGCGCTGCATCTCCAACTGGTCGGTCAGGATCTTGAGGATAGCGTTGAGGGTCTTCTCGATGTCGAGCGAAGAGGCCAGCGCGCTGCTGATATCGACCAGGACTTTGACGGTTACATCTCGGGTCGGAGTCATAGTACAATATTGTAGCACCACCTACATATTTGTCAAACACCTTATGGTATAATATTATTAAGAGGTGCAAAAATGAAAAAACTGACGATCGGGCTTTTAATTGGCGCGGGGGCCGGACTGGTCTTGACCGGTTGTTTTCCAGCTGCGCCTCAAACCAAAACGATCCAGCAGTTAAACACCCCGGCTTTGGCCAAAGGAGTGAAAAGTACCCAAATGATAAAAACCGTAGAGATCATCGTCGCCAATGAAGACGGTAAACCGATCAAGCGGCAAAAAGCCGGCACCTGCACTTTTTTTGCTGATTATTCATTCAAGATAAGCAGCGCTCAACCAGAAGTGGTCAATAAACTGACGGCCGCGATCAAGCGCGCCCGGCAAAAAGCCAGCCTGCTCCTCCGCACCGAAGAGAAGGTCGGCGACACCCTGGTGATGTCGGGAGAAATGCTCCAGCCGGGTGACCAGAATTATATTTACGCCTTGATCATTGAATCGACCCGCTTGCTGAACGAAGAGAGCCCGGGCCAATACTTCAGTTTGGAATGAGGCTGAATAGTCGTATAATACTACATTATTGCCCCGGACAAGACCACCCGCTCCCCTCAACCCTGCCAGGGCGAATGGAAATTCGAGTTCCTGATCGTTGATCTAATGAATAACAACCAAGAAGACCTTGGCGCCCAGCAGGAACAACAGCGGCAGGCGGCGGCCGCCATCACCACCACTACTACCTCAACAACGACTACGGTCAAAAAGAAGAAATAACCCGCCGTCGTTAGTAGCCGCGATCGAAATCAAGCAGTTCCCTGACCAAGCGGGCGTCCCGTTCCAACCAGCAATAGGCCGGATAATATATTTTCATATTTCCTGAACAAGATCTTTTTCCCGGAATACTCAACCTCTCCTTCAATATTTCTGGAAACGATCAAACCGCCCAAAGTATTCGGATAGTTATCAATAAACACCTTGAAAGCCCTGGGAACCTCCAGCCCGCCTAGGGTTGTCTTTGCTTCGATCAAGAAAGGTTTTCTGTCCCGGAGCAAAACAAAATCGATCTCCAGGCCAGCCCTGTTTCTCCAGAATTTAATTTCCATATTCGGCCTTAGAATACTAAGAACTTGCAGCAGAACAAATGTTTCATGTAACGCCCCTTGGTCAGGCCTTGAATCAACAGCAGAAAAGTCTTTTAACAATGCCGCCCTTATGCCAAGATCAAACAGGTAGATCTTTTGCGATTTTTTCAGCTCGTTAGCAAGATTACGCGAATAAGAATGGACGCGGTGGCAGATATAGGTTTTCTCCAAAATGGAGAGATACCTGTTCACCGCAGCCGCGGTAAGCCCAATCTCCTTGGACAGGTTGTTTTCTGAAATAAGCGAACCCTGGTATTGCGCCAACAAATACAAAAGATTATTGAACGCCCTGATATTTTCTTCTTTAACCAGCGATTTAATGTCTTTTTGAATATATGCCTCAAGGATATCATTCAACATCTTTATTTTCTGGTCTGGTTCGGCAATATTGATCAAACCGGGCATTCCTCCGTAGAGCAAATACTCTTCCAAACTTTGTGCCGGGTCATGATTAGATGGTTTTTGCTTGAACTCCTCAAAAGAAAGCGGAGCTATTATTGACACAAAACGCCTTCCAGATAAGCTTTCCTTTAAATGTTTGTGTATTTCAATGGAGGACGACCCGGAAACAAATATTTTGATCTTTTGGCCGCTGTCAAAGACCGCTTTTAATATCTTGGAAGCGTTTTTCAAATAATGGAACTCATCAATAAAAACCACGTCCCCACCAGCCAGGATCAGGTCAAATATTTCCGAATCGGGTTTATTAAACTGCATTAAGTCATGGGGAATCTCAAGATTATAATATGTTGTTTTTAAATTCTGTTTTTCCGCTATTTTTTTTAATTCCTTCAATAAGAAGGTCTTGCCTACCTGTCTCGGGCCTAACAATATTGAAGATTCCGGAGAATTTAATTCTGTTACCAAATGGTCAAGCACAGCTCGCTTAATTACAATCATAAGACGATTTTATACCACCACTATAAACTTGTCAATATGCTGATTATTTGCTGTTATTATGCCTATAACTTAATAGCCGCGATCGAAATCAAGCAGTTCCCTGACCAAGCGGGCGCCCCGCTCGGACTCGGCCAGCAGGCGGGCCGTTTCACCACGGGAAAGTTGTTCAAAAGGACTAAGATAATTCGTTTTGATGTACGACAGCCGGCCCGCTTGCTTGGCCCCCTGCACCAGCTCGCTCGCCCAATTGCCCGCCGGCAGGTCCACATAGGGTGGACCATCGCCCAGTGGGGCGGACAGATGATCGAAACGGGCGATCAAGGCTATCCCCTCGAGGCGCGTGATGGTGTTATCCGGCCGGAAGGTCCCGTCGGGAAAGCCGGTCATCAACCCCAACTCACTGCTTGACCTGATCGGCTCGGCCGCCCAATGCGACGACGGCACGTCGCTAAACGCCCTGGGAGGGTATCTCCTGCTTTCATTTTTAGCCAATTTAACGATGAGCGCCGTCAGCTCGGCGCGGGTGATAGAGTTATTCGGCAGGAAACGGTTATCAGGATAGCCCCGGATCAAGCCGAGAGTCAGCATCCGTTCAACCGGCTCTTTTGACCAATAGTCTTTAGTCAGGTCAGCGAATGTCGCCAGGCGGAGGACCCGCCGCGTGGCCAAAGAGAGGACCTTACCACTCCCATCCAATATTTCTATCTGGAGCAAGTTCTTGCCGATAGCCAGCGGAATCTCCTGGTTAAAAGCTCCACCCGCCTGCGGCAGGACCGGTAATTTTTGAACAATGAGCGCCGAGGAGCCTGCAACAGAGGCTTTCCCTCGGACCATTGCCGACTCATCGTAAGTGATGGCCCGATCATCGGGGGAGAAAATGACCAGATCAGGGTTTGGCGCGGCCAGGACCGTCCCCGTCAAAATGAGCAGGCAGGCCCCCACCCGTTTAAGCATGGTAGCGGTTGGTAATCGGCAAACGCCAATCTTTGCCAAAGGCGCGCGCGGTAATGCGGGGCCCGGGGGCGGCCTGCCGGCGCTTGTATTCCGACCGGTCGATCAGCCTGATGACCTGCCGGACCGTCTCTTCGGCCAGCCCCAGCCGGACGATCTCTTTGACGCTTTTATTCTCTTCGACATAGGCGGCCATGATCCGGTCCAGGACATCATAAGGGGGGAGCGTGTCCTGATCGGTCTGGTCAGGCTTTAATTCCGCCGTCGGCGGCCGGTCAATGACGCTTTGCGGGATAATTTCCCCGCTCCGGTTGCGCCATTTGACTAACTGATAGACGGCCGTCTTCGGCACATCTTTTAAAACAGCATAACCCCCGGCCATGTCGCCGTAAAGAGTGCAGTAGCCGGTCGACATTTCCGACTTGTTGCCGGTCGCCAGGACCAGCCAGTTAAATTTGTTGGAAAGGGCCATTAAATAATTGCCCCGGACCCGCGCCTGCAGATTCTCTTCGGTAACATCCGCCGCCCGGCCTTTGAAGTTCGGGTTAAGCTTATCCAGATAGGCCGCGGTCACATCGTTGATCGGGATAACGCTCAACTCAACACCCAGGTTTCTGGCGACTTTCTCGGCATCCTGCCGGCTCTGCTCGGCCGAATACTGGGAGGGCATATAAACGGCGTGGACTTTATCTTTCCCCAGGGCATCGACGGCGATCGCCAGCGTCAGGGCCGAATCGATCCCCCCCGACAACCCGATCACTACCTCACTAAAACCATTTTTCAGCACATAGTCCCTAGTCCCTAGGACCAGGGCACTGTAAATTTCGAGCTCTTCCTCCATCCAGGCCGTTTTCATCCGGTCATTCTCCAGATCGACGATCAACATCTCTTCCCGGTATTGGTCACAGCTGACCGCCAGCTTCCCCCGGGGATCAAAAAGCATGCTCCCGCCGTCAAAAACAAGTTCGTCCTGGCCGCCGACCATGTTGACGTAAGCCAGGTAGGCTTGGCTCTTTTTGGCCCGGCCGCTTAACAATTTTTGCCGTTCGGCGACCTTGCCGACGTGATACGGGGAGGCGTTGATGTTGATGATCAGTTTCGCTCCCTTTTTAACCTCCGCCCGGTGCGGTCCCGTCTCCACCCAGATATCTTCGCAGATACCAAGGCCGATCTTTAGCCCCTGATAACTGACGACTGACGGCTGACGGCCTTTATGAAAATAACGTTTCTCGTCAAAAACGCCATAATTCGGCAGGTTCATCTTGTGGTAGATAGTTTTGATCTTCCCATCAACGATAAAAGCGCCGGCGTTGTAGAGCCTCCCTTTTTTTTGGTCGACAAAACCGACATAAGCGGCGATCCCCCGGCTCTTTTTAACTACCAGATCGAGCGCCTGGAGATTGTCTTTAATAAACTGCGGCTTGAGGAGGAGGTCTTCGGGGGGATAACCGGTAATGGCCAGCTCCGGGAAAATAACGAGGTCAACTTCTTCTTCCCGCGCCTCGTCCAGGAGGGAAATTATCTTCACAGCGTTAGCCGTCAAGTCGCCGACGGTCGGATTGATCTGGGCGAGAGCCAGTTTCATGACCGAAATTATACCATTTCTTTCAAGATCATAGCACCGGCGTTGAAAAAGAAATAAAGCAGAGCAGACAGTATTAAATATAAAACTGTCAGCACGCCCAGCCGCCAGGCAATACCGGTCAGCATGGCGGAATAATCTTTTACCCCCGCCACTTCCGGCAGGGCGTTTTCCAGGACAAATTTTGCCGCCAGATAGATCAACGCCAGCACCAAGCCTGCGCTGATCACCCAGATGACCAAGTCTCCCAACAACGACATGTTGAACGCCCGCTTGACCTGGAAGGTTTCATAGACCAGAGAAAATGTATTCTGGATCTTAACCCAAATGAAAAGGCAAGCCAGGACCGGTTGATACAAGATATTCAATAAAAGTTCCATTGTTCCCTCCTCAAGGGGAGTTTAGAGCCATTTAGGTCAAAGTTCAAGCTTGACGGCCGTGACAGTCCGCCCCTTGGTGTCCGCCTTCCAGAACCCCGCCTGGAACCAGGCAAAAGTAAGCAGCGCCAGCACGATCTGAGCGATAAGTATCGCGACCCAGATCCCCGTGAGCCCCATCGTGCCGGAAAGATAAAAAGCCAGCGGCACCTGGATGAACCAAAGCGCGATAAGCGTAAAGACGGCAGGCGGCAAACTGTCTCCTGCCCCGTTGAGCGACCTGCCCAGCACCAGCCCAACCACGACAAAAGGCAAGCCTGCCGCGGTATACCGGAGGAGCTCGGCGCCAATACTTATGACCTGAAGCTGTTCATTGAAGACCATCATCAGCCGCTCCGGGAAGACTAAAAACAACACCCCCAGCAAGATCGATATGACCAGGTAATAACCGACCGCCAGCCAGGACGAGGTCACCGCCCGCTCCGGTTTTTTCGCTCCGAGGTTTTGGCCGACCAGGGTTCCGGCCGCATTGGCCAGAGCAAAGCCGGGCATCATGGCCAGCATATTGAGCCGCAGGCCTACTCCGTACGCGGCGACCGCCGCCATACCGAACTTCGCCACGATAGCGATGAGCGCGATCCCCATCAGGCCGCGCAGGCTCATTTGGACCGAGGCGGGAAGCCCAATTTTTAAGATGCGCCACATCACCGGCCAGTCAATCCTAAGGTCGGCCAGCTTCACCTGAACGCGCGAGCGGCCGTGCAGCAAAACCTCCAGCGCGATCAGCGAGCCGATCCCCTCGGCAATGACGGTCGCCCAGGCGGCGCCATTGACCCCCATTTTGGGGAAACCGATGCCAAAGATCATTAGGGGGTCGAGAACGATGTTGAGCAGAACGGAGATCGCCAGGACCACCATCGGGGTAATGGCGTCCCCCGCCCCCTGAAGGATAGCGGCGATAAGGAACATAAAGAACATGACGATCACTCCGATGAACATGATCTGCAGGTAGCCGGTCCCCAGACTGGCCACGGTCGGGTCCGCCCCGAGCAGTGTCAATAGGAACGGAGAAATAAAATAGCCGATCAAGCCGAAAAACACCGAGCCGATCAAGCCGAGCACCAGCGATTGCATGGCAAAATGGTCCGCCTGCGCTTTTTCCTTCGCGCCGATCGCCCGCGCGACCAGCGCTGTCGTGCCGACCCCGACCCCGATCATGACGAACATCAGGACCATGAGGATCGAACCACTCATGGAAACCGCCGCCAGGGCATCTGGGCCGAGCCGGCCTACCCACGCCATGTCGACCAGGTTAAAAGCGGTTTGCAGCAGGTTGCCGATCATCATCGGTACGGCCAGGACCCAGACCGCTTTGGAGAGCGAGCCGCTCGTCAGGTCGCGCTCGCGGGTAAACTTGTGCAGTAGATTTCTGATCATTCCGATCCAGGGGATAATAATTTATGGATCGCCTTGGCCGCCACTTTGCCGTCACCCATGGCGGAAATGACGGTCGCGGCGCCGCGAACGATGTCGCCGCCGGCATAAACCCCGGGGAGCGAAGTTAATCCTTCCGGGGTCACGATCACCCCGCCCCATTTTTCGGTGCGGAGCGCCGGGGTGCGAAGCGGAATTAATGGATTCGGCGCATTGCCGATCGCGACGACAACGGTGTCAACCGGAAGTCGGAATTGGGAATTAGGAACTTCAACTGGTCGGCGCCGGCCGGAAGCATCAGGTGCCCCCAGCTCCATTTGTAAACACTCGGCTTCCGCCACCCAGCCCTCTTGATTAGCATGATAGGCGACCGGGAGGGTCAGGATCTTGAAAACGATCCCCTCTTCAACAGCCCGCTTGATCTCTTCGATCCGCGCCGGCATCTCTTCCTCGGTCCGGCGGTAAAGTATGCAGACTTCTTCCGCCCCCAAGCGCAAGGAAACTCGCGCCGAGTCCATGGCGACATTGCCGCCGCCGACCACCGCGACCCGTTTACCTATTTTAACCGGGGTCAGTTGTTCGGGAAACTGCCAGCCTTTCATCATGTTGACCCGGAAGAGGTATTCGTTGGCCGAGTAAACGCCTTCCAGATTTTCGCCCGGTATCCCCATGAATTTAGGGAGCCCGGCGCCGGAGCCGACAAACACGGCCTTATATTCTAATAGTAATTCTTCGATCGTATAAACATTGCCGACGAGCATATCGGTTTTGACCTCAACGCCGAGGCTTTTGACATATTCGACCTCCAGCTCAACGATCTTTTTCGGCAGGCGAAACTCGGGAATGCCGTAAGTTAAAACCCCGCCAGTCACGTGGAGCGACTCGAAGATGGTGACCTGATAACCAAGCCGGGCGAGATCACCGGCACAGGTCAACCCGGCCGGGCCGGAACCGATCACTGCCACCTTAACGGAACCTGCGGCTGAACGCCGCGGTTCCTGTGTTCTGTGTTCCGTGTTCTGTGTTCCGTGTTCCCTCTCCCAATCCGCCACAAATCGTTCCAGCGTTCCGATCGCGACCGGTTCCCCTTTGACCCCCAGGACACATTTCAACTCGCACTGCTCTTCCTGCGGGCAGACGCGGCCACAGACGGCGGGGAGGCCGTTCGTCTCTTTGATCTTTTGGGCCGCTTCAGCGAATTTCCCTTCGGCTAAGAGCTTGATGAACTCGGGAATTTTAACTTCAACCGGGCACCCTTTGACACAGGGCGGGTTCTGGCATTGGATACAGCGTTTCGCTTCCTCGATCGCCTCTTCCGGCGTAAACCCAAGCGGGACTTCATTAAAGTCGCGGGTCCGCTCCGCCGCCGAGCGCTCTTGCATGTGTTGTCTTTTCTTTTTCTCAGCCATGACTTAATAACCTGCAAACATGGTCCAAGGCCTTCTGCTCGACATCTTTATACATCTTGAGCCGGCTGACCAGTTCGTTGAAGTCGACCTGATGGCCGTCGAACTCGGGCCCTTCGACACAAGCGAACTTTATCTGGCCGCCGACGGTAACGCGACAGACGCCGCACATCCCGGTCGCGTCAAGCATCAGCGGATTAAGCGAAACCTTTGTTTTGATCCAGTGCGCTCTCGTCACGTCACAGCAGACCTTCATCATCGGCACGGGACCGACCGCAATGACCAGATCGATCTTTTTCCCAGAGGCGATAATATCCTTTAACTCGTCGGAGACGAAACCTTTGCGCCCGGCTGAACCGTCATCTGTTGTAACTAACAACTGACTACTAACAACTGACAACTCTTTCTCATATATTAATAGATCCTTGTTCCGGGCGCCAATTATCGTGATGACCTCGTTGCCGGCCGCGGCCAGCGCCTTGACTGCCGGGTAGATCTCGGCTACCCCCACCCCGCCGCCGATGACCACAACCGTGCCGAACTTCTCGATCTGGGCCGGGACACCGAGCGGGCCGAGCAGGTGCGGGATATCTGATCCTTCGGTCAGGGAATCTAGTAGTTTGGTCGTCGCGCCGACGATCTGGAAGATGATCGTGATCAGCCCGCTTTGGGGATCGGCATCAGCGATGGTCAGCGGGATCCGTTCAGCTTTTTCCGTGGGGACAATGACGACAAACTGTCCCGGCTTGGCGGCGCGGGCAATAGGCGGCGCCTCCACGGTGAGCCGCGTGACCTGCTCGTTCAGTTTTTCTTTCTTGACTATCCGGTTCATCAGGGGATCAGAGGATGCGGATAACATTGCCGATCTTTTTGACCATCGGCAGGCGGCTGATCACTTTCAGCGCTGACCGCAAGTTCCTTTCTTCGACGTTGTGCAGTAAAATTACGATCGTCGCCTGGTGTCCCAGGTTCTCTTTCTGGGTAACGGCGGCGATGCTGACCTTTTTATCGGCAAAGGCTTTCGAGATGCCGGCCAGGACGCCATGCTTGTCGGCCGCCTGGAGCCGGATATAGTAGCGGCTGGTGGTCTCTGCGATCGGGCGCAGGGCCAATTTCTTCCCCGCAACCGCCGGAGAGCAACATTCATCGTGGTCGCAACCACAATCGCTCCCGCACTCCTCCCCGCCGCAACCCTTGGCGATGCTGATCAGGTCGGAAATAACGGCTGACGCGGTCGGCCCGCCGCCGGCTCCCGGCCCGTAGAACATCAGCTCGCCAACCGGGGAACCTTTCAGGTAAATAGCATTATTATTATCGGCCACATTGGCCAAAGGATGGGACTTGGCAACCAGCGCCGGGTGGACGCGGACCTCAACCTCTCCGTCTTTTTTCTTGGCAATGGCTAGCAATTTAACAACATAACCAATCTCTCCGGCGAACTGGATATCTTCCGCCGTGATCTTTTCGATCCCTTCGCGGTAAACATCCTCCCAGCTCACTTTCACCCCAAAAGCGAGTGAGGCGAGGATCGTCGCCTTGTAGGAGGCATCGTACCCTTCGATATCGGCTTTCGGGTCCGCTTCGGCGTAACCGAGCTTCTGGGCAGCCTTCAGCGCGTCGGCAAATTCCCACCCTTCCGCAGTCATTTTGGAGAGGATATAGTTGGTCGTCCCGTTGACGATGCCGTAAATCTCGTTGATCTCGTTAGCCGCCAGGTTATCACGGATCGTGTTGAGGATCGGTATCCCGCCGCCGACCGCTCCCTCGAACAGGAGGCAAACCCCGTTGGCGTCGGCCGCGGGAAGCAACTCCCCCAGCGCTTTGGCGATCAGCTCTTTGTTCGGAGTAACGACATGCTTGCCGGCCCGCAGGGCGGCCAGGACCAGTTTCCTGGCCGGTTCCAGCCCGCCGATCGCTTCGACAATGACGTCGATCTCGGGATCGTTGATCAGGACCATCGGATCGTGGGTCAAGGGGTAAGGAGAACTTATTCGGCGGACATCGCAAACCCTTTTGACCTTGATCTGCACCCCCGCCTGCTCGGCAATGACTTGCGCGTTCTTCTTGAGCGTCGCGGCCACAGCCGCCCCCACCGTCCCCAGACCGATGATCCCGATGTTTATCTTGTTCATATGTTCTTCCTTTTACCCCTATCCCCCATCCCCTTCCCCCTTATTAAGGGGGAAGGGGAGAAGAGGGGTTAGGGGTCAATCAAATAATGACGTAATGGACTGATTTTCGTAGTTTCGCCTGATCGCTTCGCCTAACAACTCCGCCGCGGAGAGGATCTTGAGCCCTTTGAATTGTTTCTCTTTCGGGATCGGGACCGAGTCGGTCACGACGACCTCGGCAAAACCGGCCTGGGACATCCGCTCAACCGCCGGACCGGAAAAGAGGCCATGCGTGGCCACGACGTAAATATCCGGGTTACAGCCGTTAGCCTTGAGCGCGGTGACCCCGTTGCAGATCGTGCCGGCGGTATCGATCATGTCGTCGGTAATGACGACCGTCTTCCCCCGGACGTCGCCGACCACGTGGGTTACTTCCGACTGATGGTGCTCGCCGCGCACTTTATGCAGGATCGCGAGCTTGGCGCCGACCCGGTCGGCCAATTTTTTGGCGACCTTGGCCCGGCCGGTGTCAGGGGCGACCACGACCAGCTCTTTCATCTTTTTGCTATCGATATAATTGGCTAAGAGCGGCAAGGCGGTCAGGGTGTCGACCGGGATATTAAAGAAACCCTGGATCTGGTCGGAATGGAGGTCCATGGCGACGACCCGGTCGGCCCCCGCCGTTTCGATCAGGTTGGCAACCAGCCGGGCCGAGATCGGCTCGCGGGAAGCGGCCTTGCGGTCCTGCCGCGCGTAGCCGAAATGCGGGATGACGGCGGTGACCGATTTGGCCGAAGCGCGCTTCATCGCGTCGATGATCAGGAAGAGCTCCATCAGGTCGCCGTTGACCCGGTCAGTGCAAGTTTGGATGATCACGCATGAGGCGCCGCGGACATTCTCGTTGATCCGGGCGTAGATCTCCCCGCCGGAGAAGCGCGAGATCTTGATGTCGCCATTCTTGATCCCGAGATGCCCAACGATCTTCGCCCCCAGCTCCGGATGTGACGTCCCGTAAAAGACCCGCAATTCAGAATTTACCATGGCGCTCCTCCTAAGAAAAGTCGAACTCAAACAAGTATAGCATAAATAATAAACGCGACAATAATGGTTTTAGAAGAGAAAATAGCGGACAAAAGCCATATTATAGTAACGCGTGCCGGTGCCGGTAAAGGTCATCATTTCGCCGGACAGACCAAGCAGTACCGGATAAGAGAGCAACTCATAATCAAGCGACGCTTCGTAATCGAACAGCTGGGCAGGCTGGCCAAGAGCCGACGGGGAAACCTGCGCTCTGACCAGCGGCAGCGACCAGAAGCCGCGCAGTAAAAGATTACGGCCGAAAGCTTTGGCGGAAGTGACCAGCCCGGCGTTAAAACCGGTAAAATTGGTCGGCGCGGTCGGATTGCTTAAACTGATATATTTAGCGCCCAGCAGGAGTTTGCCGCTGACCCCCCAGCGGTCGACCACCGGATAGATCGTGTTCAACTCCAACTCGTAACGGTTCTCGTTAACCGGTCCGCCGTTAACGGCGCCTCCGCTGCCGGGGACCAGGTAAACGATTTGGTTAAATCCGTATTTACCGGCCAGCTCGTAGTTGCCGGCTAAAGACCAGAGCTTAAAAGTATCGCCGTAAGCGGCGGTCGCGCTAAAACCGCGCCAGTTGTTCGTGCCGGAAGCGCTCTCATTAACATTCCCCAGGCCGCCGGAGATGGAAGCTTGCGGTTTGGCCGTTATGGCCACCGCCTGTTCGATCCGGGAAGCGGAAACCGGCCCGGCATTCGCTAATTTTGCCTCGGATAGCTCGATCAGTTTGGCTCCGGAAAGGGCAACATCAAAACGGGTCGCGGCCTGACCGCCTTTAAAGGACCAGTTGTTCGACTTCTTATCTTTAAATTTTTCCATGATCCCGAGCCTGACCAGCAAAGACACATCTTGCAACGCCCAGTGCGCCGGTTTAACATCTTTCAAGCTGACCGCCTCGGCAGTCCCCGCCTCCGGATTAACCAGCCTAACGGCCTTCGCCAGGATAGTCGCCAGTTCAAAACGGCTAATCGTCTTGGCCGGCCGGAAAGTCTGGTCGGGATAACCGGAGAGGAGCTTGTACTTGGTGACCAGCGCGATGATAGGAGCGTAGGCCCAGTGGTCGCGCTTGAGGTCTTTGAAGGAAACTTCGGCCGTGGCCGGTGCCGCCGCCAGCGAAGTCCCGAACTTCTTTTCGAGGTAAGCCAACGCTTGGGTCATGACCTTGGCGAATTCCGCCCGGGTGATAGTCTTTCCGCCGCGGAAAGTTTTATCCGGATAACCGGAAATCGCCTCGTAAGAGACGACCATCCGCATGACATAGGGAAAAACTGGGTTTTGGGGCTTTAGGTCCTTGAAGGCCGGCGCCTTCTTGACTATAGCTTCCCCGGAAGACGCTTTCGAAACAGTTTCCCCAGTCGCGGCACTCTGCGGCTTGACCGCCGCGAAGAGAGGCAGTGCCAGAATTAAGGCGAGAAAACAGACCAACGCTTTTTTCATTAATTACTGGATCGTCGCCTCTCCCGCGCCTGAAGCGGCGTTGCCGGACAGGTCCTTGACACCCGTGCCGACCGTAATGATCTGCGTCGCCACGAAAGCGGTATCGACAGTTATTTTAACTATCGAATAGGCACTACCGGTCCAGAAGGCCGCGGGATCCAGATCAATACTGGCATTGGTCAGCAGGGTCGCGTCAGTTACCGTGCCGGCCGTAGAAGTGAAATTGGCGGCCTTGACAGTTGACGAGTCAAGCGGTTCCCGGAAAGTGATATACGCCACCTTGGTGTCAGTTCCGGCGGTCAAGGTTGGCAGGGGATATTTGTTGCTCAAAACCGCCGCGGTAAATCCGCCTCCGGTCCGGCCGCTGTAGGCTTGCGTGATCACCCGCGGTCCGACTAAATCTATCGCGCTGGCTTCGGCTGAAGCAGACTCATATTCACCGTTAAAAGCCACCACCTTAAAATAAGTCGACCGGTTAATCATCGGGTAATTGGCGGAACCTATCGGATCGATATAAGTCGTGCCGTAAAGCGCGCTTAAGATCTTGGTCATTGTGGTTGTGAAGTAAACATTGGGTGTGTAGGTCGTCGGAGCGGATGATTGCTCCAGCAGCCGATAATTATTGGTTGAGCTGTCGGAGACATAAACCTTATAACCGGTCAGGTTGCCGGAACCGGCGGTCCAGTTCAGGCCGATCGTGGCCGAGCCAAGAATGTCCGCAAAGTCGGCCCCGACCGCGGCGTCGCTGCTGAACGGCTTGCTGCTAGCGGTGACCAGAATACTGCCCGGCGCGCCCGGCGCGCCACCGGTCGAAGTTTTATAGGTAAAATAATCATTGTTCTCGATCACGTCGCCATGCTCTTCGACCGGGACGCCGTAGCTGGTCGAGGTAGCGCTGGCCAGCATATTCCCATCTTTGTCTTTGACCTGATCGAACGCAGTGGCCAGATAAAGGAGATAAACCTGGTTAGGGAGCAGCGGCAAGCTCGGGGTAACCGCTAAGACCGTGTCGCCGTTGCTCCAAGCGGACGTAACGTTAGTCGTATCGCCGACGGCGGCGGTGCGGGTACCGGCAGAAATGATCCGCGGCCGGATCGTGGCAGTATCCATCGGTTTATTAAAAGTAATGGTAAAAACGGCGGTCGTTTCGATCGTGCTATTAGGCAGCGGCAAAACGGAGCGCATCACCGGATTGGCAAACATGTCGAGATCGGCCGTAAAGATCGTGCCGTCGGGAGCGACAACGAGGTAGTTGGTCGAGAGGTAACCCTCTCCCATCTGGTAGCCTTCTTTAGTCGCCTCCAGCTGGAAATCACCGCTCTTGATATTTTCAAAGACATATTCCCCCTTATCATTGGTCACGGCACTCTTGGTCTCATAACTGCCGACCAGGCAAACGACGGCGCCGGCGACCGGCCCGATGACATGAGAATCGTAATAAGAAGATTCCGGTAAATAATAGTTACCGTACACTATCCCTTTACAGACCAGATTTTGCGGTGTCGAAGCGGCGCTCTTGATCTCCGGCATCGTCTGACTGCAACCGGACATAACAACTCCGAGTGTCATAGCCATTAATAACCCTATAGCAATCCCGATAACCTTTCTCATACTAGATACCCCCTTATGTTTTGGTTCATGCTGTGAATTGTAGCATTCTGAAGTTATTATGCAAGCGCCAGAAGATCACGGTTAGCTTCGATCAGCCTTTGCAGCCTGGCCTGTTTAACCTCTTCCGGCAGTTGCCCCGGCAATTTAGCCGCGGCGACCAGCGGGCGCTCCGAATAAGCGAAGGAGTGGACATCGTTGAAGCGGCAAAGCTCCAGTGCCTTAAGCGTGCTCTGGAACTGTTCTTCGGTCTCCCCGGGGAAGCCGACGATCAGGTCACTGCTGATCCGAGCGGTCGGGATCAGTTCCCGGATCTTGTTGATCCGGCCAAGATAATAGTCGAAGGTGTAGCCTCGGTTCATCCTGGCCAGTATCTCGTCATCGCCCGACTGCAGGGGCAAAACAAAGTCTTTGACGACATAGGGGAGTCCGGCGACAGTTTGGATAAGCTCGTCGTTAAGGTCGCGGGGGTGGCTGGTCAGGAAACGAATGACTAATGACGAATGACTAATGACGAATGAATGTATTTCTCGCAATAGTCCCGCTAATCCGAATTTATATGAATTCACGTTCTGTCCCAGCAGGGTAATGTCCGTAGCCCCCTGGTCGAGCAAACCTTTGATCTCGGCTAAAACTTCGTCCATCGGCCGTGAGGTTTCGCGACCACGAACATAGGGTACGACGCAGTATGAGCAGTAGTTGTCGCAGCCAGTCATGATCGAAACAAAGCTGGTCGTCACAGCCCTCACCCCCTGCTGACGATCAACCAACCCTCCCCCTCTCCCAATGGGAGAGGGGGAAAGAGGGGGTGAGGGCTCTAAAAACCTTTTCAGTGTCTCCGGCGAGTTCGGCGGGATGAAAAAGTCAACGTGCGGGAATTGCTTTTTAACATCCCTGCCCGGTTCGGTCACGATACAGCCGCACAGCCCGATCCGCAAGTTGGGGTTTAGCTCTTTGAGCCCTTTCATCGAGGTCACGAACCAGGCGGCGCGGTCCTCGGCGTTCTGGCGGACGACGCAGGTGTTGATCAGCATCAAGTCGGCGAGTTCGGAGTTCGGTGCTGGGAGATACCCAGCCGCCTCGAGTACGGCGGCAAGTTTAGCCGAGTCGGCCACGTTCATTTGGCATCCGTAAGTCTTGATGAAGTAGCGGCGCATTTTTCTCCTTCCTTCAATAAAAATGAAGATTTTGCATGGATTTTCCCAAACGGCTCAAAAAAGACGGGCAAAACCCGCGAATTGGGGCGCGCGCGGTCTGAATTCTTTATAATAATGTTTTTTAAAAGCAACGCCAGGAGCTCTTTTTTCGCGGCAACGTCAAGCTCTTTCTTTTCGCTGTCGTAAGAAGCCAGAAAGTCTTTTACTTTGTCTAAATAGATGGCGGAATTTTCCCTCTCCGACAAGAATAATTCAACGCCCGCCTTTTTAGTCCTTAATTCTTCTTCTTCACTTCTAAGAGATTCGTTTTTCTCCTTAAAAGTATCCTCGGACAACAGATTTTTTAGACAGAGATCGGTCAGTTTTAACTGCTTTTCCTGGTTGACTTTGAGCGCTTTTTTAACGCTGGAAAGGTCAGCGTTAAAAAAGTCCAGATCAGGGAGCTTTTTGAGTTGAGTCGGCCATAACCATCGGTTATCCCGGAACCGATCGCTTTCCAACATATTTTGAATTGCCGACAAGATCACATTCTCAATGACGCTCTCTTTGATCCCTTTGGCATTGCATCTAACATAATGAAATTGACGGCCAGCGCAACGATACCAGCGATCCAGGATGCCGGTAATGTGGTTAGCAACCTTGGTCACCCCATAAAATCGATAGTTACATTTTGAGCAGTACATTAACCGGCTAAAAGTAAAAATTCCGCGCTTGCCCCGATTGAAAGGCGTTTGCCTAGATTCAATTGCCTTTTGGACACTGGCAAACTCTTCTTCGGAAATGATCGGTTCATGCCGGCCTTTGGCAATTATTACTTTAGAAGGGTCATTCTTGACCGCTTTATATCCTTTACCAGTCTTCTGGTTCTTATCATAGCGATATTTATTCCAAACGATCTGACCGATATAAACGCGGCTACGCAGGATATCCCGAACAAGCTTGGTATAGAAATATCTGCCTACCCGGGTCTCGTGCTTGCTCTTATTAAGATAATCGGCAATTTGATTGATACTGCAACCGGCAAGGTATTTCCGATAAATTAACTTGACGACTTTTGCTTCGGCATCATTTACCTCAAGGACCCCGGTCCCTTTCTTATATGTATAACCGAAAGGGCTATATCTGGCACCATGCCAATTCCCGTTCTGAACGCTTTTTATCATACCCGGGACAACTCGTTCCGCAAGTCGATTTCGCTCAAATTCGGCAAAACTACCCAATTGTTGAAACATTAATTTACCGGCAGAAGTAGTCGTATCAAATGGCTCGGTCGCCGATTTAAAACCAACCCCACATTTTTCCAACCGATCGACCAGCTCCAAGAGGTCCTTTAAACGGCGACTGAACCGATCGATCTTATAAACGATCACTAAAGAGATCTTTTTATCTTTAGCGTCCTTTAGCAATCTTTGCAAGGCCGGTCGGTCGGTCGTGCCCGCGCTAATCCCCTCGTCCGCGTAGCAATCGAATATCTCATATCCATTTTGGTGAGCGTAATTGGTGAGATATTCTTTTTGGACCTCCAGCGAATACCCCTCTCTCACTTGATCCTCGGTACTTACTCTAATATAAATCGCTACTTTCATGACTGGCCCTCCCCCTTTATACTTTGAGAGTATTCATCCACTTAATGATCCGACTCAAATCCGCTGCCGTGAAAACGGGATAATTCCTATAATCCCGCCTCGGCTTGATCCAACCTTTCTTGATCCAGTAATAAATAGTTTGGCGAGGGACCTTCAACTCTTCCGCAGCCTTGGTTAGATTAAAAACACCTTGCTTATGACGCATAGGCAATATTCTACACTTACTTACAGTTTGAGTCAATTAAATTCCGCCAGCGCTCCAATGCAATTGGAGCGATAAAAGGCGAAGCCTTTTATATTTAGACAAAGTAAAAGGCTCTGGCTTCTTTGACAGCGAAAAGAAAGAAGTTTGACGTTGCCTGCGGGAAAAGAGCTGCTGGGGCTGCTTTTAAAAAATACATTATAGAAACTCAGACCGCGCGCGCCCCAATTCGCGGGTTTTGCCCGTCTTTTTTGAGCCGTTTGGGAAAATCCATGCAAAATCTTCATTTTTATTGAAGGAAGGAGAAAAATGCGCCGCTACTTCATCAAGACTTACGGATGAAGCCTGGCGGGACATCTATCATCGGCTAAAACCTATCCTGGAATTCATTTATATTGGGCAATTATAGTGCGTCTTTCCCGGGCCGTTCAGCACCATCCCTATATAGTCTACCTAGGCACACAGG
>JBAZZV010000008.1 GCA_041658645.1 Candidatus Margulisiibacteriota bacterium | reverse complement strand
CTTAAAAAAGAGGTACAAAATCGGGACTTTTTTATTCCAGCATGACCTGTTCACGCTCGACAGGCAGAGGCTAAGGGAACTGTGCGAGCTGATGATCGGGAAAAAGCTGGGGATCGCCTGGACCTGCAGTTCGAGGATAGACAGCCTGGATGTCGAAGATGATACCTTGGCGCTGATGGCGAGGGCCGGGTGCAAAGGTATCTTTTACGGGGTCGAGACAGGTTCGGAGAGGATGCAGCGGTTGTTAAACAAAAATATTAATTTGGATAGGGTTGAAGAAGTGATAAAAAAAACCATTAAAAATGATATCCCCTGCGCGGCCTCGTTCATCATCGGCTTCCCGGAGGAAAAAGAAGCCGACCTGAACGATACGTTAAACCTTGCCCTGCGCCTGGCCAACATCGATTATATTTCGAAAGTCCAATGCAACCTTATCGCGCCGGTCGCGGGCACAAAATTGATGGCGGACTACAAAAAAGATCTGATCATGACGGAATGCATCTCTTATTACACTTCATTCAAATTATGCCGGTCGGATGAAATGAAATTAATAAAAGAAAACCCCGAGCTATTCAGCGCTTTTTACAATCTCAAAACGCGCTACGTGCCTTTAGAGGTGTTTGTCTTTGTCCAGGATTGGGGGGTGTGGATACTAAAACATTTGCCTAAGAGCTTTTTATTGCTCTGCCGCGAATTGGATATTACGCCGTTAAAAGCGATTTATTTATGGATTAAATGGTTTAATCGCAACGGCTATGAAATAACTACGACCGTTAGCTTTAATGACGCTTACAACAAATATTACAAATATGCCAGCGGGATTTATCGTGAGAATAAAAAGCGATTCTCATTTGTCAGGGACCTTATGAAATATGAAAAATGCATGAATCTAATCAAGCTTAATAAAAAGAAAAAGATCAAAGGCTGTTCACAAGTCGATTTGAGACAAATGTTTCGGGGGGATTGGCGAAAGGTCGTACCGGCCGTATCAAAGCAATTGATTAGCCAAACTTTTTCATATGATATTGAAAAATATTTCAGTGACAACAGGGAAAAAAACTTGGAAACGTATAATAATCAAGAGAAATTACATTATCTTTTTTATAATTTAAGTGATAGATTGGTAATCCAGAGAATTAGTAAAAAAACGAAATTGTTTTTGGATAAGATCGATGGGGAAAGGACTTTCGGGGAAATTATCGATGATTTTAATAAAGTTTATCCCACGCCACGCTCGAAAATAGGGCGATTTTTAAGGGAAACTATAAAAAATGGCGTTATTAATACAAATTTAGGATGACCTGGATCCGCAATGGTAGTAAAGTAAGATGAAAACATGCCTAATAAATCCCCCCAGTTTTCTTAACGCAGACCAAGCCTCGGATTATTTTAACCGACCGCCATTGTCAATCCTGACCCTGGGCACGATACTAAAAAACAAAAACAAACCGGTTGAACTGCTGGACCTGCAGCTGCTGATAAATCAAAAAGTTCTCAGGTTTGATCGGAGTTTTTATAAGGCAGCGGTTAAGCTGATCGGCGCGAAATGTGCCGACGTGCTGGGCTTTACCGCTGTGTGTTCGAACTATCCGCTGTCGCTCAACCTGGCGCGCGAGTGCAAGCGAGCGAATCCGAGATATAAGATCATCTTTGGCGGCCCGCAGGCGACCGCGACCGGGGAAGAGACGATGAGGAAGTTCCCTTTTATCGACATCGTTGTTTACGGAGAAGCAGACATAACTCTGGTCGAGGTGATCGACAGGCTGGAAAAGGGCGAAAGCCTGGCGGGAGTAGCGGGGATCTCATATCGAGAAGGGCCAAAGATAGTCCATAACGGCAAAAGGGAATTGATCAAGGATTTAAATGAATTGCCGCTGTTGGACTATGGACTGGCCGTGCCTTTGTCGGAATATCAGGGTAAGCAGAAAAGCTATGTCGCGAGCATCGAAGTGGGCCGGGGCTGTCCGTACAACTGCGTCTACTGTTCCACGAGCGTCCACTGGGGCCGGAGGTTCCGGCTCAAATCGGCGGAGAGGATCGTGGCGGAATTAGTTTACTTAAAACAGAGATACAAGATCGGATCATTTGCCTTCCAGCATGACCTGTTCACGCTCGACAGGCAAAAGCTCAGAGAACTATGCGAACTGATGATTACGAAGAAACTGGGGGTCACCTGGACCTGCAGTTCGAGGATAGACAGCCTGGACGTCGAAGACGATACCCTGACGCTGATGGCCCGGGCCGGATGCGAAGGCATCTTTTACGGGGTGGAGACGGGGTCGGAGAGAATGCAGCGGCTAATTAAAAAACGCATTAATTTAAAGAGGGTTGAACATATAATAAGAGAAACAATTAAGAACAACATTGAATGCGCGGCCTCGTTCATAATCGGTTTTCCGGAAGAAAAGGAAGCCGACCTGAACGATACATTAATCCTCGCCCTTAAGCTAAGCAATGTTGGGCCAAAAGTGAATATCAGGCTGTATCTGGCGGCCCCGGTTGCCGGCTCGGAATTAATGGAAACAAATAAAAAATCTCTGGCCTTGACCTACTGTTATTCGGATTTTAACGACATCACTTCATGTTTAGGCACGAAAAGAGAAGAGATCAAGAAGTATCCAGGGCTATTCAGCTCCTTTTATAACCTTAAAACAAAATATCTGCCGCTGGAGCTGTTCATCTTTGCGCAAGACTGGTTGTTCCCTGTCATACAATATTTGCCAAAAAGCTTTGCGTTATTATGCGACGAATTAAAGGCGGCTCCGTTGGAAGTATTATATTTATGGATCAATTGGTTTAACAAAAATGAACATTTAATAGAAAGCCCGGTATTAACCCATAAATCAATGGACTATTTTTGTAAATTCGCAAAAGAAATCCACAGAGAGAAAAAGATCGAGGCCTTGTTTTTATTCGATCTTCTGAAATATGAAACGGTGATATATAACGTCCAATTTATTAAAAAGTCATTAACAGCCGGGACCGTCAAGCAAACAAGAAGAATGAAGGGCGATTGGGTAATGATAGCGCCAAAAATATCAGAGCAAGTAATATATGGGTCATTTAATTATGATGTAAAAAAGTATATGGAACTGGGGAAGCGAATGGGAGCTCAAAAATCTGGTCGCAACAGAAAAGTGTCTTATTTGTTCTATAAGATAAACGGCGAAATCGATGCGCGAAAAATAAGCGCAAGGACAAGAGAGTTTATTGGGGGGATGGATGGGACGAAGTCGTTGGAAGAAATTGCGGAAGATTATAAAAGGACATATCCAGTAGCAAAACAGAAGATCAAGGCGTTTATAAAGAACGCAGTTAAAGACGGCATTGTCGAGCTTGAAAGCCTCTAAGTAATTGACTGAAATTATTCCCCAATAAAATCGAAACAATTGTAGGAAAACAATTAAATTACTCAATGGGGCTATTGCTGCCTCGGGGGAAAAATGAACTGTACCAGTGCGACGGTAATACAACCTTATCTGTGCTTATTGGAATGCGGCGGCGCAATGACGGCCGATACAATTGCTCCCTCCCCGCCAACAAACCTGAAATTAAGTAATGATGAGGACCGGACGGCAAGGATCGCCTGGTCGGGGCCAACGAGTAATAATAACGGCTCACGATTGACCGACCTGGCCGGTTATGTACTGGCCCTTCGTGATATTTCTACGAATGGAGATTGGGTGGAAATCAAAGTCGGCGACGTTACGACAAAAACGATCGAGAATCTGTCCAATAGCCATGTTTATCAGTTCAGGGTCAAAGCCTACGATTCGGCCAAACCGGCAAATTATAGCGATTGGTCAGCGATAGCTTCGATCCAGTTGACAGATAAAGTCAAGCCGATAATTCGACACGTGCCGATCTCGAGCGCCGAAGTGTTCACTGAAATTAATATCTGTGCCCAGATCGCCGATAATGAAGCGGTAAAATCAAGCAGGCTATATTATAAACATATCGACAGCAGGGATTGGAGCTTTGCTCAGATCGAGCAAGACAAAATATGTGATCACGCGATAATCCCAGCCGCGGCAGTGCGTTTGGGCGCCATCCAGTATTATATCGACGCGACAGATAACAGCGGCAATTGTGCGCATCTTCCGCTGGAAGCTCCGGATACGAACTACTTGATCAACGTCTATGATCCAATTCCGCCAAACATTGTGCACACCCCGATCAAACGTATATATATTGACGAGGATTTTAAAGTCACTGCCAGGATAACCGACAATGTCGAGGTCAAAGACGCGACTTTATATTATCGCATTTATAACGCTAATCCCTGGCAGTCCTACAAAATGAAAGAAGAGAACGGCATTTATTCTGCCGCCGTGCCAAAAAACAGGCTAAGTTTGTATCGTGCCGAATACTATATCGAAGCCGTCGATCCCAGCGATAATCGATCAACCGAGCCGGCGGACGCCCCAAGAGAATTCCACCGTGTCAAGGTGCAGGTGAATGATAAACATTACCCCTTGTCGAAACAATGACGCCTCGCTTTAAGAGAAGCAGACAATACGACTTAAATGAGCAATTTGCCTGCGCGCATGATGGTTTGCGGGGGCCGATCGGGATAATAGACAGTTAATTCCGGATCCCTGACCAAAAAGTCAAAATGAGATTTGGAATTATTCCGGCCGCCGAAATTACGATTGAATCCAAAAGCAATATGGATTGTGCCCGCAACTTTTTCATCTTGCAGCATATTTCCACAAATCGGATAAGAGGCTAAACCGATCCCTAATTCTCCGGTTAGGCCAGCCTCATCATCTTGAGAGAGAGAGGCCCGGAGTTTTGCCAGCAGACGGTTGTTTCTGGCTGGCGCATTAAGCCATTGCAAACTTGTTAATCTCCCCCCGTTTATTTCGAGTTTTAGCGGTTGGGGAAGAATGCCCAGGCTTGTGGTTGAGGCGTCTGCGATCACAGTTCCATTTGTTCCAGATTCAACAGGCGCGCAGAAAAGTTCCCCGCAGGGGAAATTGGTAATACCGCTGGTTCTTGGGATGATATCATCATGAAATTCTCGTCCACGAATGTCGATTTTAACATCAGTTCCAAGCGCTGTTTTGATATGAACTTCGGACGCGGCTTTGAGATTTTCTAAAAGTTTTCTGGCATTATCAATCATTTCTCCGAAATTTATTTTAATTTTCAGCATAGCTTCTTCAATTTCAGGGCAATGAGCAATTACCGTGTCGGGCCCCGTTTCCATTTTACCCAAGTTAACTCGGTCCGGCGTTTCTTCTACCAACGATTTTAAAACATTAATAATGAGAGCAAAGCTATGACCGGACAGCGCGGCCGCCAGCCTTTCTTGAGTATCGCCGGCAAAACGTTCTTTTCCAATCTGAAAAACTTTAACTTCGGCCCCCAGATTCCGCGCGGCCTCGACAAAAGCCGCGCCGATCTTTTTTTTGGGAAGATCGTGAAAAACAAGTACCTTTTGCCCGGCACGAAGGTTATAACGTTCTTTTAAAGCAATCTGAGCGCCTTTTATCAGCCCACTCATTTTTGTATTAATCATCTCACTTATATATCCATGAATCTTTCGAGAAATTTCATACTAAATAAAAATGAATATGGAAATGATCAGGCATGAGCTGTGGTTGAGCAGGCGCGTAATCATGAAGATTCCATCTAAAAATGGGCGAATTGTAAATAAACTCAACCGGGATGCCGATTTCCCGCTCTATTTTTAATTTATTATCGCCTATTAAATCACGCCCCCAAGCGGAAAAAGGAGAATTAGGGATCAGTATCAAATCCGGCCTTTTTTTATGTTTTCTTAGCCAGCTTCTAATAGCAAAAATAAAATCATTGACGACGAGCAAGTCTCCCATAATGATACTGCCCCCAAAAAATCGATTCTTTGGGACAAGAAGAAAAACGTTTATTCTTCCATTATAATGTTGTTTTATAAGAAGCCTTAATGTCGGCCTGACCATTCGGGATGTTATTAGCAAAACATTCTTTGCCTTGTAAACGGCGCTATATCTATAGACATCCAAAACATCATCAGTTTTCAAGCCTTGAGGCAGCATTATCCCAAACGGATCTATCATATCGCCGTAGGCCTGCTTCATGAATGGTAAATAGGGGTATTTGTGCTTTCCGTATTTAATCAGAAAGGAAAGTATTTTGCCGCCGCGCATTATCTTAATGCTAACCGATTCCTTTTTTAATAAGTTAGCCAGTGCCTCTTCCCTGTTATTTATGCTTATTTTATCTATTTCCAATAATATATCGCCGGTTTTCAAGCCGGCCTGATAGGCAGGAGAATTTTTTACGACTCCAAGAATATAGGGTTTTGTTAAATAACCGCTTCCCGGCAGATTCTCGACAAATAGATTTGGCGAAAAATATAGCGGCACTGACAGATTCTTCCGGTATACATTTATCCATTTTGCCAATCTTCTCCATAACTCTTTTGTTTTGAATAATTGTTTGTTCGAAAAATATTTACTGAAACCTGGAGCACAGATTTTGACTGCATAGGCATCATTTCTTTCCGCGTAGCGGATCGTTTTCTTAATATCGGATAAGGGAAGACCGGGCCAGGCAACAATGTTCACGGTGAATGGGATTTTATGTTGTTTTAATAAAGGCAGACTGGCAATTGCTGTCCCCGGGCGAGAATCGTTCATTAATTGTTTCCGGCGGTTTATATCGGCACTATTTAATGAAATCGATATTTTTAAAGGGTGGAAACAGGCAAGTTTGTCGATCATTTCATGGGTCAGGGGGGTGCCGTTGGTAAGTATCTCCAAGATTTTGGAACAGCCCTTTTCTCTTAAGCTCTTCAACCCTTTTATAATATTGGGATTTGTTAGAATCTCATCGTTCTCATATGTTTCACCGGCAACTAACCCGAGTGACTCTTGTGGGTTAAAATATTTGAGGCGTGTTTCCATTTCTTGAAAAGAGTTTTTCCTTTTTGTTTTGATAAAAGAAGGGGTTCCTTTTTGATAGCAAAATACACAATCGGCATTGCAGTGCCAGGAAAATTGCGCCAAAAAAGCATCCGGGCTTGTTTTTATAAGCCAATCTTTTAAGACGCGTAATTTAAACGCAAATGGCAATTTAGCCCGGGAACGATTGAGCGCAATCTGCACAAGCATTATTTGAATAATACGCTTTATAAAAATAATTCTTGGGTCGGATAAAACATAAGAATGATCGGGTTGATATATAATGTTTTGCCGAATGTTTAATTTGGCCAGAACGTTTCGTTGTGATATAGAATTGCCGTTTTTATCTTCAAGGTCAACTATATATCGAATGCGCGATAAAATAAAATTAATTAACTTGATCATTTGTAGATAAATAAGAAGCGTTATGAATACTCATTAAAACAGTATTGAATCGATAATTATTTATTTCATCTTCAAGCGCCCCTTCTTTAAAATCGACAAGCTCTAAAGGTTTTAATAATTTAATGAGATCATTTATTGTAAAGGCGCATGAATAGCTGCCGTTCTTGGCCCGATAGTTTTTCCCTTTGAATAAGCCCGGGTAAGACCGGTCGAATTCGGACAGGATAAAAAATCCGCCATGCTTTAATGCATTAAATGCGTTGTTTAGGTAAGCTTTCTGATGCTTTTTCCTTATATGGTCGAGCACGCTCCAGTCAAGAATAAGATCAAACAGGCCAAGCGCAGAAATCGAATCCCTGACGGTTAGATCAGCCAATTTAAGACTTACGTTAGCATCGTCCCGAAATCTATCCCTGCATAATCTAATAGCTTCTTTGCAGGAGTCAATCCCAAAGACTTTAAACCCTAATCTCCGAAGATAGTCTATGTGCCTCCCATCTCCGCAGCCAAGATCCAACGCCCTTTTATCCTTGGCGCGATCGGATAAGTTATTGGCCCTTATAATATCCACCACACTTTTACTTGCGGAATAATCCCAGCCGAATCCATTAAGCCGCCTTTGCGAGTTGTTTTCATAAGCGATTCGATATATATTTGTTTCACATCTCGAGCAAGTATTTCTCATGAATTAATGTTGTAATTTGTGCCCAAACAACGACCTAACATCGATGAACGCGGGCGGGATCTGCGCTAAGTTTTATGCCCGCATAGTTAATATAATATATGACGCGGATGACTTGTCAATAGAAGAAATATAGTGTTAATATAAATACAACAATGAAAATCTGTGTAAGCATAAAGGCAACAGATGAAATTGCCCCTCTGGTTAAGGCGGGAGCCGATGAATTCTACTGCGGTGTAATCCCCTGGCAATGGCGAAAAAGGTATAAAGGTTTCTTTCTCAATCGCCGGGAAGATATAAAATGTAATTATTCGAGCTATAAAGAATTAAAGGTGAGCATATCACTGGCGCGTGAATTAGGGCGGCCGGTTTACGTCACTTTTAATGCGCCTTTTTATCCCCAAATATTATATCCTGAACTTGAGAAAATAATCATAAAAGTATTGTCTTTTAGACCGGCCGGAGTGATTGTTGGGGATCCCGGGTTGTTACTCTGGCTAAAAGAAAAAGGGATCAACGCAAATATTGTGTTAAGCGCGGAATTCGGGATATTTAATTTATACGATGTAAAATGCGCCTTGGGCTTAAACAATAACATTAAAAGGATCGTCTTCCAAAGATATCTGAGCATACCGGAGATGAAGGACATTATTTCTCATCATCCTAATTATGATTATGAGGCGTTCGTTCTTGATGAAAGATGCCCTTTTGCCGGGCCCTATTGTTTTGCTTCCCACGATAGAAAGTTGGGAGAAAATATGTGCCAGAGCATTATGGACGCCAAACCGCAGATATTATTTGCCCAGAGGAAACCGATCTCATATTTTAATAAAGTATACGAGAATATATGCCTATATTATAAAAGAGAGAACTTTAATTCGTTGTTTAATATTAAAGGCATTGAACTAAATGAAGAAGATTGGCCGGTTAATTGCGGCTTATGTCACTTGAAGGCCCTAAAAAAAGCCGGGATTAAATACTTAAAAATTGCAGGCAGGGCGCGTTCATTACGATTCAGGGTTAGGATGGTTGAGATAGCGAAAAAAACGGCCAGTGGTCAATACAACAAGGACGAAATAAAGGAATTGTTCGTAAAGCATTATAGGGGATCGTTCAAAGAAAACTGTAAATACAAGCACTTATGCTATTATTAAAATATGGAATACGCGATATTTAAGATCTTAACCGGCAACAATGTAAGAAATGAAGTCCTGGAATTGGAATCATTTATAAATGAATTTAATGAGACGGAGAAAATTGAAAGGATTTATTGGGGCTCCGAATTATGCGCAAAGTTATTGCCGTCGCTAAAAGAGCTCAAGCAAATATATTCTATATTAAGGAGAAAGAAATATAAGCTGACTTTTGTGACTCCGGCGATGATAAGTGGCCCTGATGTTTTACGCATAAAACATCTGTTAACCTATTTAAATTCAAGAAGAGAGAAGATCGAAGTGGTTGTCAATGATTTGGGCCTGCTTGAATTGGTCCAAGAATATGATAATTTAGTCCCTTTGTTTGGTAGATTATTAATTAGGATGGAAAAGGATCCTCGAGTAAATTATAAAAAAGTCGATCCTAAAATACTGAGGGTATTGCGTAGTTCCGCATTGAGCCAGGACGAGTTAGGCAAATATTTAATAAGTAAGAAAATTAAGCGTTTGGAGTATGACAATGTGCCACAAGGCGTTAATGCCAGAAACAACCCATTAAAATTTAGGCTGGATCTTTATTATCCTTATGTCCTGGCAAGCTTAAGCCGTGTATGTGCCTTTTCAAGCACTTTTAAAAATGAAAAAGATAAGTATCAGAATAATGTCTGCCAAAGGGAATGCTTGGATTATAAATTAAAGAAGGAGTTGAAAGAAACTCTGAAAATGAAGGGTTTTTAAATTTGGCAGATTGGCAGGGCAAATTATTTTATGAACGGCACATCGCCTTCAAACCTAAAGGATTTTGACCGGATTGTATTAGAAATGCTTTAAGATGAAGCCGGATAGGAAACTTTGTCTCACCGCAAGCGGTGGGGGTATCATAAGAGAAAATACCGCCAGAGTAAGCCCTGGCGGTATTTTTGTAAGAGCGAATTAAATGCCGTTAGTTTAGGACTTTAAAAGTTAACCGCTTTTTGCGGGCCCGGCTTACTCAATTGTTCCACCTTTTTTAGCTGCAATTCAGCTTTAGCCAATGATTTTTTTGCATCCGCGATATTGTCCTTAACCTGTTTAAGTGTTTGATCTTTTTGCGCCATTATACTCACCTCCTATATTAGAAGATTATAGCAAAACGCTATAAATCTGTCTATAATATAGTAAATAATATGGGAATCAAATCCAAAAACCCAAATGTTGACAAAGACGGCGATTTTATCTTAAGGTGGAAACTTGATCTGCCCAAAAAGAAAAAACGCAGTAAAGACCCTTTCTGTGACTTCACTCGCGATCTTTTAAAAGAACTTCTGGATATCGTGATGCTTACTTATAAAGGCGAGGATGTTAAGGTTGACGGCTTCCATTTTCTAAACAGCGTCGATATTCACAAACTTTATAAGTAATATCATGGCGGTTTTTCCCCGGCCATCCCCCGCCCGCCGCGGAGACAGGCGGTCTTGACTTAGTCCGGGGCTATTGCGCGAAGCCCGGGGCAAAGGTATAATTTGACCGTGAGAAAAATCAAGTTAATAAATGAGCCCGGAGCGCTTAAGCCCGATGAATTGCGGCCCGCGTTCGGCCGGCTCTGTGAAGAAAAAAAGATCGAGCTATTATATCTTTTTGGCGGAGCGGCCAGAGGATCGTCCGGCCGGTTAAGCGACATTGACCTGGCTTATTATTCAAGACAGGAAGCCGAGCTTTTGGATTTGCAGAACAGCCTGGCCGATCTGCTCAAACGAGATGATATTGATCTGGTCAACCTGAAGTCGGCCAACCCGCTGATTTCTTACCAGGTTATCAAAAATGGAAAGCTGCTTTTTTGTTCGAATGAGGCGCTCAAGGTCCAGTTGGAATACATGATCGTTAATAAATACTTAAACACAATTCATTTAAGGAATGAGTTTCACAAGAGTTTCACCAAAGCCGTTCAGGGAGGCGATTTTTATGGTAAAACTTGACCGGGATATAATTGACGTCCGAATAAGCAAGGTCAGAACGGCGGCGATCAGGCTTTGCCGTTTTAAAAATATGAGCCTTGAAGAATTTACCGGCAATTCCGATAATCTGGATATCGCGGAGCGAAACCTGGAGATAGCTATTGAAGCCATGCTGGATATCGGGAATCACGTAATAGCGGTGATGGGGTTTGAAAAGCCCGAAAATTATTATGATATTTTCATTATTCTGGGTAAAAATAATATTCTGCAAAAAGATTTCGCGGAAAGAATCGCTCCACTGGCCGGATTGAGGAATCGGATTGTTCATGATTATACAACAATCGACCACGAGCTGATATTGAAGAACATCAAAGAAAAACTTCCTGATTTTGAAGAATTTTCCAAACAAATATTAGGTATAATATCTTAAAAGAGGGGGTGAGAAAAATGGGAAGACCAAGCGATAAAGCCAAATTAGGCGATATCAAAAATAGGATTGAAAAGATGCCTGCGCCCGCGGAGGGTGGGGATAAATCAGGGAGACCAAAAACGACACCTGGTCAAAAAAAGAACACGGATACCGGCTGTCCAATTGTATCTGCCAGGCCCGAACAGCAAAAGCCGTAAAGCGGAGCAAAAATATAGTCGGCGCGTAATTGAAAAACATATATATTTACATTTCCGGAGCGTGTAATCTGCGCTGTCATTATTGTTTCGCGAGGCGCAACCATTCCAACCGGCAAATAATGACTACTGCCACAGCCGAAGCGACCGTGGATTGGTTTATCAAGTGGCTGGGGAGGGAAAAGGAAGGACATATTTGCTTTTTTGGTGGGGAGCCGCTTTTAAACTGGGCCGGCCTAACCTTTGCGGTCGATTACGCGCGACAGCAAGCCCGTCGCCTTAAAAAGAAAATAAGCTTTTCGGTCACCACCAACGGCACGCTCTTTACCAGAGAAAAAGCGGCTTTTCTAAGAAAACACGGTTTCGGCATCCTGGTCAGCGTCGACAGTCACCGGCCGGCGCTCCAGACCCGCCTGCGTCCCGCTTGCGACGGCGAGGACTCTTTTCGACCAGTGGTCGAGGGGCTCAAACTCTTTAAAAAACCGGCCAAGATACTGCTCCGCGCCACCTTAAACTCCCAGAACACCGATCTGGTCGGTTACATTAAGTATTTTTCAAAATTTCCAGCCGTTGGTGATTTTGCTTTTGTGGAAGAATATCCCGGGGGAGGAGCGGCCAGACAGCGCAGAGCGGTCGAGGCCTACAAGCAGGCTTGGGACAAATATTTGGCTTATATCTTCAAGAACTGGGAAAAGGGCAATATTATTGATCCCCGCGCTCTCCTGGGAGCGGCACGGGCGTGCCGGTTAATCGGCAAGAGAGCGGTCCCCAAATATTGTTGCGGGGCGGGGGAAAACAACCTGGCGGTCGCCGCAAACGGTGATATTTATTTCTGCCAGAACTTTGTCGGCCTGCCTAAATTCCGGCTGGGCAATGTGGCGCGGGGGATCGACCGGGAAAAGCAGAGGCGATGGCAGCGGGCGGCCACTTTTGCCAACCGAAAGGGTTGCCAGAAATGCGGCGCGAAAACTGTCTGCCAGGGAGAGTGCCATTACATCAATTACGCCGCGACCGGCCGGATCGATCGGCCGGACAGCTTAAGTTGTGAAATACAAAAATACCGGCTCGGCCTCGGCCAAAAGCTCATCGATAAGATCGACGAGCTGATCGCGGCTTAGCCTTATCAATAATAACCAACGAACGTTGAGGGGGGCTTTTTGATCTATCTTAATTTCCCGCCGATTTTAATCGTAGCGCAAACCACACTATTGCGCCATTTTCATTTCTTATGATATAGTTAATCAGGGTTGGCGCAAGCGATTCGTCTAAAGACAGGATAGAAAAGTGATTTTCTGAATGAGGGTTAAACTCCCTCATCGACTTGTATAAGTGGCTATTAGCCCACACCAACCCCATTGCCAGCTATTACTACACTTTGCCTCGTGACCTTTCCATTTGAGATCAAGCTATCCGCCCGGGTCGCACCGGAACAATGAGCCAGCCTCATTTCTTAATAACCGTAAAACCCTTTTAAAGCTACCGTGTTAAGGAGAACTTTCTGGACGAAGGTCGCGAGGTGGTTCGCAAGGCCGGAGATTGAAAATGCCGAAAAACACCGAAAAATGCCGGTTGACAAAAAACAGCTTCCTGGCGTACAATGTATACTGTTTAATGAATTCTTAGTAAACGAGAATTAAAGAAACGGGATATTATTAGCTGATGAGCCAAAAAAGATATAAGGGATTATCGAAAGACGAACTTTATTTGATCTCAAGGGCTGAATATGAGAAACAAAAGCTCTTAACGGGTGAATATGCCAAAAAGGTGTTTGGCGGGCCTAAAAAAGCGGCCAATATATTGGATAAGTTAAAAAGGAAAGGCCGCCTCGTCCAAATTGAAAGAGGGAAATATTTCATTGTCCCGATAAAATCGCCCAATCAGCTCTGGTCGCCCAACGAGTTCGTAACCGCCAAATATTGGATGGGGGATACCCCTTATTATCTGGGTTATTTCAGTATGTATAATTACTGGGGTTTTACCGAGCAGGTCCCGCAAACCGTGTTTGTTTTAAATACGGGAAAATCCAGGACAAAAGTAATCGGGGAAATTAGGTATAAAGCGGTAAAAATTGGAACAAACAAATATTATGGGACAGCCAAGATCAAGATCGATGAGGAAGATATCTGCATCAGTGATAAAGAACGGACTTTGGTGGATTTTATTTACAACCCGGTAGGTTCGTTCGAAAATATTAAAAAAGTCTTGAAGGATAATATAAAACAAATAAATATAAACAAGTTTATCGGCTACCTGGTTCGTTTTCCCATGGTTGCCGTTAGGAAAAGGGCCGGGTACTTATTGGCTGAGTTGAAAATACCGGATTTGTACCTGGGCCGGCTTAAAAAGCATCTTGGCGGATCAGCTACTTTTGTGGTGCTTGACCCCGCCCGGCCGCGTTCCGGCAAAATGAACAAGGATTGGGGCATTATTGTTAATCGATAAGGAGAAGCTTAAGGACCTGCTCCCGGCGATCGCGGCCGAGCATCGTTTTCGGCAAGCAATCGTCGAAAAAGACTATTATCTCACCATCATTTTGAACAGCATTTCTTCGTCACTTAGCGGAGACATCGTATTTAAAGGCGGCACACTTTTGAATAAGATCCATCTCAATTATCATCGGTTAAGCGAGGACCTGGATTTTAGCTATTTTGGGGAAATGGATTTGAACGCCCGTTCAAATCGGTCGGCCGCCATTGCTCCCCTCAAAGAGAAAATGCCTGGATTTTTAGCCTCTCTAGGGTTAAGGAGCGACCAGCCCAAGGGGGAAGGCTTTAATAGCTCCAAGCAGTACGTATTTAATGTCCTTTACCCTTCGGTTATAACTGGCAAGGAGGAGGGCATAAAAATTGAGATTTCTCTCAGGCAAAAGCCGTACGACCAGCCTGTTTTGAATGTGATCCGCCATTTTTACCAGGATCCTTTTACCGGCCGGAACCTGATCCCTGAAAATAAAATATTATCGCTTTCTTTACATGAAGCGGTCGCGGAAAAGCTTAAAGCCGCGATCACCAGAAAAGGCCCGGCAATACGCGATTATTTTGATCTGTGGCATATAGCAAAGGCCGGATTCAATTTCCACCAGCGTCATTTTGTGGAAATATTTACAAAGAAGCTGAAAGATGAGGATTATCAGGGCGACTTTAAAGATAAGTTTGGCTTGAGCGAAGATAAAATTGATTTACTGGCACGCCAGATCGAAACGGATCTAATGCCCGTTATAAGAATTGATGAGGTGTTTGACCTTAACAAAGTGTTTAGCCGCTTTAATCCAATCTTGGGAGCAATGAACTCGTAAAAAGATCAAATAAAGCTAACGCTTAGCTTCTCTGCGGATCGATATCGATCAGGAGGGGAAAGCGAGGCGGTTGTTTCCAGACAGAACTTGGCGGCGCTTAGCCGTTGCTTATTACAGCGGCCTTTTCTTCGCCATCCCCGCCCGCCGGGGGTATGGGGACGGGGGAGGGGGCTATTTTATCGATCAAAACCAGAGACCTGGCGGGGAACTTCCGGATCTCTCGCAGGCGGCCACCCAGGATCGCTATGGCGCGTGCCGCCTCCTCAACTTCCGCGTCAACTTCGACCTGCTTGTAAGCGACAAAAATGCCGCCAGCCTTGACCAGCGGCAGGCAGTATCCGCAGAGGGTATCCAGTTTGGCGACGGCCCGGGCGACGGCGAGATCGAACTTCTCCCGATTTTTCTCCGCGTATTCTTCGGCCCGCGCCCAAACGGCCTCGGTCTCCTTAAGCGACAAGGTTTTTATCAGGTGATCTAAGAAGCCGACTTTTTTTCGTGTGGCTTCGAGCAGTGTTAGCTTTATCCCGGGGCAAACGATCTTGAGCGGTATCCCCGGAAAACCCGCGCCCGCGCCGATATCAACGACGGCCTGGCCGGTCAGAGGGAGAACTTGCAGGAGAAGCAGGGAATCTTCGAAATGCTTTTTTCTTATCTCATCGGGCTCGGTGATGGCGGTGAGGTTGAACTTAGCATTCCACTCGATCAGTTCATTCTGGTAAATGTCGAATTGGTCATTCATGGCGTAAGGACAACGCTTGTGGTTGTCCGTTCATTTCGGACGGGGACAAGCCCCGTCCCTACATTTGTTGATATCCGACATTGTTAGAAGGCTTGCCCGATGCTAAAGTGCATGATCCCTTCACTGAACGTCTTGCCGCCAGCCACGCCATAATCAAGCCGGATCGGCCCGAGCGGCGTGCTGATCCGGATGCCCGGCCCCCAGCCAGAGAGGAAGTCGTCCGTATTGAGCTTGCCTTCGTTCCAAGCGTGTCCCCAGTCGTAGAAAAAGACCCCTTGGAAAAGATCGGAGAAATTAAGGCGGTATTCGGCGTTGGCGATCACTTTCCTGACCCCGGTCTGGGCTTCCGAGGGATAGTAGCCGCGGACGGTGTTCGCCCCGCCGGCCCAGTAGAGCTCGCCGATCGGCACATCGCCAAAGCCGCCGCCGACCCCAAAATGGAAGGCGGCCACTTGGTTGTCAAAGACCGGATAGTAGTGGTTGAAGTCGACGCCAAGCTTGGAGAAGCTCGAATTAGAACTGGAGCTTTTCCACCCCTGTTTCAGGTCGAGCGTGTAGTAGCGCCCTTCCTTCGGGTTAAGCCAAAAGTCGCGGGTGTCGAAGGCGAGGGTCATCCCGATCGTATCGGAACGATAAGCCTCAAAAGAGGAGGTGTTGTAGGGCGAAACATTCTCGCTGCCGAGCGTCCAGGTGATATTGTAATTATCGCGCAGCGGCTTACCGATCGAGAAATCAAAGCCGTTGTAGACCCCGTCCTGCGTGGTCAGGAGGATGTCCCGGCCGATCGTCAGCCAGCGCCGGAAGGTGAAGGCGGCATGGTCGCCCAGTTTGTCCTGCCAGAACCAGGGATTGTAATACTTGAATTGGTAGGTCGACATCTGCTGGCCGCTCTGTCCCCTGATCAACACTCCCTGGGCGGAGCCGAAGAGGTTGTTGATCGACAGGTCGACAAAACCGAACCACCCCTCGCGTTCGCCGAAGCCGCCGCCAAAGTTGATCGTGCTGGAGCGGGTCTCTTTGATCTTCAACTGGAGGACGACCCGGTCCTTGGCCGTGCCGGCCTCGAAATTAGGGGTCACTTCGGAAAAGAAGCCGAGATTGAAGACCCGGCGCAGGTCTTTTTTCAGTGTTTCCTCGTTGAGCACGGTGCCGGGCTTGGTCTTTAGTTCGCGCAGGATGACGTAATCCTGCGTCTGTTCGTTCCCGTCGAGGGTGATCGACTCGACGAACCCCTCGGTCACCTTGAAGGTCAGGATACTGGTCTTTTTATCGGTCTCAACATCAACCACCCGGGCCAGCATATAACCGTCTTTTTTGTATTTGGCGTTGATCTTTTCAATGTCGCCCTGCATTTTCTTGAAGTTAAGGATCTGGCCCGGTTTGGTCTCGAGCTGGGCCAGGATTTCGGCGGTCGGGTAAACCGTGATCCCGTCGAAGGCGAGACCCCGGATGACCGGGTTTTCAACCACCCGGTAGGTCAATTTAGTGCCGCCGGCCGAGGACTCAAAAGAAGGGATGACATCGGCAAAGTAGCCGAGCGCGTAGATCGCCTTGAGGTCTCCTTTGACCTTTTCCTGGGAAAGGGTATCCCCGATCCGGGCAAAGACCACGTTGATGATCTCTTTTTCGCTGACCACTTTGTTACCGGTGATTAGCAGGTCGGTGATCGTCGGGGCGACAGTGACCACATCGTTCGCTCCCCAGGCGGCCGGGATCAAGCTCAACAGGAGACCAAAAATTAATAATTTACGCATGGCCAATCCTTTCTATCTACCAGAAGGAAAAACCGGCTTTCAGAGTGACCTTCTGATAACCGTTGCTCAAGTCAGAGACGGTCATCGGTTCACGATAGTATAGTATAGACCAAATCCGGGTTAATTTATAGGTCAGCTGGTAGTTAAAGTTGTTGTTGGTGCCGCTGGCCGCCGAGGTCTGTTCGACCCCCTGGGAGTAACGGACGTCGATGTAGAGCCGGTCGAATAAACCTTTGACGAAACCGACGCTCCAGGCCGGTTTATCTTCGGTGAAGCCGCGCTGGTCGTGTATCCCCAGCGCCTCTTTCATCTTTGGCCCGAGATTGTATTCCAGGGTCAAGCTCTCGAGCCCCAGCTTCTGCTCGATCTGCCGCTCCAGGCCCCGGAAGAGGATAGTTGACACCCGGCTGCTCAAGTAATCGGCCACGATAACGTTACTATCAACCTCGGAATTTTCTCCCGGCTGGCCGAGGCCGGCGAGGGACTTGACGAAGTCGGGGAGGAGCATTAACTTGAGCTCTTGGTCGCTATAGTTGGCCGGGATCATTTCCGGCGGTGACTTGCTCCGGTCTTCATTGAAGCTGAGCAGGGTGATCCGGAGCCCCTCCAGCGCGGAGCGCGCGCCGAGGGTCCCTTTCAACTTAGCGAGAATGATGACGTTCTTTTTGACCAGCGTGCCGGAGGCGTCCTGTTCCTGCGTATCTGAATTGACCAAAGAGGTGATGTTGAGTTCCGGCATGACGCCGGCCGCCCCTTCCTGGCCGTGAAAAACAGCCGTGTTCGGCTCGACCCTGGCGGGATCATAAGGGAAAAAGCGTTCCTGGGCCTCGACCGGCAGGAGAGAGAATTCGCGGTTAAAGATATTGATCGTGCCGCGCCGGATCGCGATCTGGCCGAGGAGCGATGGGGCGGTCAGGAGCCCGGTGACATAAAGCGTATCGGTGCTGGCTATTTCCATGTTCATGAAGATACTGCTCAAGTTAAGCGTGGCGACATCCCCCATAACGGCATAAACGTTCTTCCCTATGTTCGTTTCCAGATCGAGGCCGAGCGGCAGAAGTTCGCTTCCCCCCCCGCCGGCCTGGGAAAGATAGATGATCGAATTATCGGTCGAGATCTTCCCTTTGAGAGTGGGGCCCCGGCTGAGGTCGAGCGCCAGCCGGCCGCGCAGGGTGAGGTCGGCCAGGTTCAAGTTGCCGTCAAAAACATTGGGAAGGTTAAAGTAAATACGGGTTGGGCTGAAGGAGAGGTCGAGGTCGAGGGTCCCCTTTTCCGCCAGCAGGTTGCTAAGATCGATCGTCCCGGCCACTCCCAGCGGGTCAGGGAGGTTGCGGGTCCGTTTCCCGGTCAGTATCCCGGTCAGGCTGGCGATCTGGAGCTGATTATTTTCGATCGAGGCTGTCCCGGTAAGTTGCTGCAGTTCGGAATCAAGCGGGGCGAGGTAAAGGCTGCCGTCATTAACGCTGATCTGTCCGGAGATCTCCGGGCGGTTGAGCGTTCCCCCGAGACGGACGCTGACCAGGGACTCTCCCTTAAGCCAGCGGATGTCATCGCTTAAAAGATTAAGCAAGCCGATGGTATTACCTTGCAAGTTAGCTTCCAGGTCGAGTTGGCCGGGGTGTTTCAAGAAGAGGGAGCCCTGGGCGCTGGAGAGTGCCCCGGCCTGCAGCAGGGAGAGCTTGTGAAGATAAATGGCGTCATTCTTTTTGGTCACAGAGAGGGTTGCTTGGTCAAAACTGACCCCGGCAATATTCAGATCGCGGCCGCCGGCCTCCAGGGAGAAGCTAAGGTTGGACAGCGGCCCCGCACAATCGGCCTTCAGGTTAAAGGTCCCCTCAAATTTTTTCTTAGGGAAAAACAACTGGAGCGTGTCGAGCGGTAAGTTGTTGGCCAGGAAATTGAGGCCGAGCTTGCCGGCTAGGTCGTAGTTGCCGCGCAAAATCAGGTCTCCCTGGCCGCGGGCCAGGCGGACCTGCTCAAAGCGGACGGAGTTATTCTTGATGGTCAACTTGGCTTCAACCCCGTCAAAGGCCAGGCCGCGAAAATATCCCGGGCCGATCTTCCCTTCAAAACCGCCGGCGAGCGACCCACTCCGGTTGTTGATCTTTAAAACGCCGTTGATATTCCCGCCCAGGTTCTCGGCGGGAGTTTTGGCCAGCTGCCGGTCGAAATCGCTTCGAATGGCCGACCACCTTTTCAAAAAATATTTTTGGTCAGGGCCGCTCGAATAAAGCCGGATCGACTCCCCCCGGGTGAAGTTCTGATAGTCGGGCAAAGAGAACCCGCGCCGACGGAGTCTCGTGGTGGCTGACGCGGCCGGCGGCGTCAGCCGCCGCGACAATTCTCCCTGAAGGCGGGTCCCCAGCAGGTAAGCCGAACCAAGGTTGGCCTGGAGGATCTTGAGCTCGAGCTCAAAACCGGCGGGTCCGGCCTGACCGGTCAGAGCGTAGCGGTCCTCGCCGGCCCGGCAGAGGAGCGGCTCGAGGGTGCTGAATTTACCGTCGCGGAAAGTGCCGCTGCCGGTCACGTTGTCGAGATAAAGGTTATTGAAAGAGAAACGGTCGACCCGAAAACCGACGCTGATGCTCGGGCGGGCAAATGTTCCGGAGAGGAGTAACTTGGCCGCCGCCAGGCCGCTGAAACGGCCATATTTGGCGGTCAGCTCCTGGAATTGCTCTAGTTCGACCACCCCTTCAAACGTGGCGTTGAGCGAACCGTGCCGGCCGGAATAGAGGTCAAGTTTAAGATCAGAAGCGGCCAATTTGACCCGACAATCGGTGATGGCCAGACTTCGATCGTGCCAGGCCACTTTAAGGCCGGCGGAGCGGAGCGGCAGGCCGGCCACTTCCCCCGTTTGGATATCGAGCCGGCCGTCGAGCGAGAGGTCGAGAAGTTGCTCGGGTGAGGTGAAGACCGTTTCCCGGGAGAGGGTGCCGGTCAGGGCGACTTCGAGCGAGGCGGTCCCCTGGATATCCTGGAAATCGGGCGGCAGGAATTGGGTGATCACCGGCAGGTCACCGAGCTCGAGCTGGTCGGAAACTACTTTTAAGTCGGTCGGGACGCCGAGCCCGGTCTGGCCATCCACTTTGATGACCATCGCGCCTCGCCTGATGAATGAATCAGTTAGCTGGAGCGCCCCGCCGCCGATGACGATCTTCCCTTCGGCCCGGTCGAAGCGCTGGTCGCCGATATTCCCCTCGACCAGGAACACTTCGCCGGACGCGTAAAGATGCTTGAGCGGAGAAGCGAGAAAAACCGCGTCCAGTTTCCCGCCGATCTTCCCCTGGAAACGTTGCAGATTGGCGCGCATCGGGCCAAGTGCCCCGTTCCCGGCGAGCTGGAGGCCGAGCGCTTCCGCCGCCAGGTCAAAATCGAGGTTGCGGCCGATCTGGCCGTGGCCGAAAAGCTGGGCGTCGCCCGCGCCGGCCCGAAATTCATCCAGCGAGAAACCATCTGGGGTGACGCGGAACTTGGCCGTCAGGGTGCGCATCGGCTGGCCCAGCACCAGCGACCGGGAGAGGGTGGCGTCCAATTGTCCGGAGAGGGCGCTGAACGGTCCGGTCAGGTCGAGCGAACCGCCGGCCAGGCCTTCCACGCCTGGTGAATTTTTGGCCAGGAGACCGAGGTCGAGGCCGCTGAATTTAGCGGCCAGCTTGAGCCGGGGCTCGCGTGGCGCGAGATCAATGGTCGCTCTCAAGTTAGCTTGGCCGTGATAGAGGTTCAACGCGTCGCACTTAACTCCGAGCGTTTTATCTTGGTAGGACAGGCCAAGCGGCCCGCTGAATTCCTGCCCATAGAGCGAGCCATTGGCGACCTTGACCAGCCCGTCTACCGCCGGGGCGGCGACAGTGCCGGAAATTTTGATCTGGCCGGAGATCTGGCCGGTAAGATCAACCCCCCGGCCGGCCGGGAGCAAGGCGGCGACCCGTTTCAGGTCGGCGCGCTCCAGGCCGACATTTAAGTCGAGCTTAAGCTTCTGGAAATCGTAAAAACGGCCGTTCAGGGTGACCGGTATCCCGTTCAGGTCGGCGCGCAGGTCCCGGCAGCCGAGACTGGCGTCAGCGATAAAGAGCCCGCCGTTCAAGGCCTGGAGCTTGTAGCCGAAAAGTTCCGCGGCCCCATCCCGGAAAATGAACTCACCGGTCAGGGCGACCGGCCAGCCGGGCGTTTTCGCCTGGGTCAGCTGGAGTTTGACATCGGCCCGGCCGTCGATCGCTTTCAGCTGGGGGAGCGGGACGGTATAGTTGGCCCATTTGGCGACGGCGATGTCAGCCGCTTCGACGTTCAGTTCGAAAGCCTTCGTCTGGAGGTCGAACTGGCCATTCACCTTGGCTTTTTCCGGTATGTTCCCAGAAAGCCTGAACTTGACGCGGTCGGTCCCGCGCAGGTCAATCCACCCGTTCAGCTTCTCGGCCGGCAACTCAAAACGGCGCGGTTCCAACTGCCAACCGCGCTCGTCCCGGTAAGCGGCGCGGCAATCCTTGATGATGAGCCAGCCGTGGAAGGCCGGCGCGGCCGGTTCTTTTTTATCGCCGGCTGGCAGGAGGGAACTCAAGCTCAAGTTGCCGTGGCGATCGCGGACGATCTTAAAATTACCGTTAACGACGGTCAGCTTGGTCAGCGCCGGGACCATGTCTCCCTTGTAGAAGGCGTACTTGAGCGGGTTATAGGTCAGGACGATCTGTTCGGCCCGGCCGAGACCGGAGATCGTGACGCCGTTCAGCTCGATCCGGCCGACGATGATGCCGCCGGCGCTCTCGATCTTGACCGGCGTGTTGAACATGGCGGAAAAACTTTTTTCCGCTTCGGTTTTTATCCCGTCATAAACAGAACGGCCCCAATCCTTGACCGAGAAGCCGCAGGTCAGGCCGACCAGAACGAGGAGGAGAGAGAGCAGTCCGGCCCGTTTCATTAAAAGACGACCCCGACGACAATGGCAAAAAGCGGGGAGAGGAAAAGGTCGAGCGCCAGTTCGGTCTTCAGATTGACTTTTTGGCTGACGGCTCCCGGCTCGTTACTCCGCAACCAGCGGGAGGAAAAACCGAGGAGGGCGAGGCGGTAAATGATCTTGACGATGATGATCAGTGGGACGGCCCAAAGCCAGCGCCCCGTGGCAAAACAATAGGCGATGAGGGCGCGCTCGATCACCCCGTCCCAATCGAAGGTCAGGGTAGCTTCCTCTTTTAATAAGAAATTCTTTAAATAATGGAGGAAGATCGAGCCGCCAAAAGCCGCGCAGGCGAGCGTTCCCCAGAGCTGCCACATGCTTTAAATATAGAGGATAGACGAGAAAAAAGCAAGGCGGCCTCCGGGCCGCCTTGCTTTAAATAACGAGAGAAGCGAGTTAAGAAACTGAGCCGTCTAGCAGGTCTATTGTGTAGCTACCTGATCCGCCGGTGCTGAAGGTGCAGGTGGCGTATCTGGTGCCGTCGTAGGTGATCGTGCCGGCATAAACAGTGGTGCCGTTGGTCTTCATCTCCCAGGTGACCGAGCCTGACGGGTAACCGCTGCTGCTCATGGTCAGGGTGTTATAAGTGATCGTGACCTCATAACTTTCCGAGTTGTAGCTGCCGGCATAGGAGATGGTGCCGTCGATGGTCTTGCTGGTTGAACCATACCCGGAAATTGTCATTGGGTCGCTGGTGCTAAGCCCGAACTTATAGGTGCTGGTCGTGCTGCCAGAGCCGTAGGCGAAGGTCACCACCATCTCGAGCGTGCTGATATTAGTATCGTCCGCAGCGTCAAGGGCGCCTTGCGTGACAATCTCTGTGCCGGCGCTGTTCCAAACCCGAAACTTATAGGAATAGTCAAAACTATAGAGCACTCCCCCTGCTTCTGTGGTGTAGGTGTTGGTTGCCGACCACCAGCCGTCCGAACCGTAGGTGATGTCGGTGACCGTGGCCGCTTTGACCCCGTTGGCAGAGAGGGCGGAAGAAAATATCCCTATGATGCCGTTATCGATCGCCAGGCCATCTTTACAGAGAAGACCAATACTTTGAGCCGCGGCTGTGGTTGGGATCGAGGTGGCGGCCGGGGACGTGGCTGTCTGGCAGCCGGTCAGGAGCATTAACCCGGAAAGCGCGATCAAACCTAGGGTAACAAAACTTTTTTGCATTTTCTATCTCCTTTACAATCCGAACGTAATGTCAGCGACCGTATTGGTTAAGCCGGTGTTTTTTGCATCAGCGATTGTGACAAGCCCTAATCTAAGAATTTTCAGATTGACTTCGGCGCCGACCGTCGTCAAAGAAAGGTTCGGCCCGGAAGCAAGGCCGGCCCTCAAGACGATCACGCCGAAAAGCAGGGGATATTCAAGGCCGAGGTGAGTATTGGTATCGGTCTTGGTTATTTCGATATCGGCCGCGACACCAACCCCGACGACCGGAATGGTCGCATAGGCGCCGATAGCGGTTGAGCTGTCCAGGTTAACGATCTGGTCGGGCAGGTTTTGAACCGGGCCCAGCGTGGTCGTGCCAGCTGTAGCATCCATGGTAGCGACCTGTCTGGTCATTTTTAACGTGTAACTCGAAGAGAGGTTGCGCATAGTCGCGCCGACCGCGACCTTTGAAACAAAAGGAACGTCAAAAGATGTCAAAACGCCCAGGTCAAATCCTGTGCCCGAGCCGGTCCCGTAATCCTGGTTGCCCGAGCCGGTGGTCGGCGGGGTGCCTGCGACGGCAGTTATCTGTCCTGCCACGCCGTTCAACGATTTGAGATTAACGCCGACATCAAGCGCAGCCGGCAGGTAAGGGACCGAGAAAGTCGAACCCAGGGTCAGTACTCCGTCATAATGGCCACCCGCAATTACATAGCCATTGAATGAATTAGCCGGTTTTGCAACCTGGGCAGAAAAGATTGGTATGACGCTCAAGCCGATCTTTCGGAGGTTGATGCCAACGAGTCCGGAGAGGTTGCCGTTGAAATTCAAGTTACTTGCATAATTATCCAGCATGAACTTGGCCGGACTGGAGGCATTAGTGAGAGCGTTGGAAAGGCTGGTGAGGTCGGAATAAGAGGCGCCGAGATCAACTTTAATATCAGTAAGGAGTACTTCGCTTCTCATCAGCGCGGCCGGGTTATAATAAGCTGCGGAGATATCGTCGGTTGAGGCCACGCCGGCGCCGCCCATGCCGGCCGCCCGTCCGCCGATCAGCATTTGGGCCTGGGAGAGTGAAACACAGAGCAATAGGAACATGAACACAGAGATCGCCTTTTTCATAATATACCTCCTAGAAAAATGTGGACTGATTTTAGCACGGGAGGTTGAATTGTCAAGCAAGGTGTGCTAAAATCATTATGTTAATGCCAAAAAGAGCCAGGCGGAAACGGGGTTTACTGGTGGTTATTTCCGGCCCTTCCGGGGTTGGAAAGTCCACGGTCGTGCGGCGGTTGCTGAAAACTAACCCCGACCTGACGATGTCGATCTCCTCGACTACCCGGGTGCCGCGGCCGGGCGAAACACACGGCCAGCATTATTTCTTTGTGACCCAGGAGGAGTTTGACGCTCGCGTCAAACAGGACCGGTTCCTCGAATGGGCCAAGGTGCACGGCAGTTATTACGGCACGCCGCGCAAGTTAATCGACGAGCAACTGGCCAAGGGCGAGACCGTCGTGCTGGAAGTCGATGTCCAGGGGGCGGCCTCGATCAAGCGTTTCGTCGAAGAAGGGAAACTGAAGGCGGCCGCGGTCTTCATTTTCCTGATCCCGCCGTCGGTCGACATCCTGGCCTTCCGCCTGAAAAAACGGAAGACCGAGGATGAGGAGGTGGTCAATTACCGATTGCGGGCGGCCATTGCCGAGCTCCAGGTGATGGAAAAGTACGATTACATCGTGGTCAACGACAAAGTTGAATCGGCCTCGGAAAAGATCAAGGCCATTATTAATGTTGAAAAAGAAAGGACGTTATTAAATTGACTGAATTATCCATCGACAACTTACTGACCAAGGCGAAGAATAAATTTTTACTGGTGAACGCGGCCGCCGGCCGCGCCAAACAGGTGGCGGAAGGATCACTCCCCTACATCGATAATTTTGACCCGACCAACCCGGTGATCACCGCCTTGCGCGAGATCGCCGCTGACAAGATCAAGATCAAAGTCCTGACCGGGCCGATCAAAAAGGCCCAGGAACTGCTGGTCAGGGACGATGAAGACGCCCCGGCCGACTTGGGACGCTTGGCCAAGGCGCCGAAAAAGGCCGCCCCAGCCAAGAAGAAAGAAAAGAAGAAAAAGTAAAGAAGCAGCCTCCAGCCCTCACCCCTAACCCCTCTCCCAGAGGGAGAGGGGGAACCAAATCATGTTAAACGGAAAGACCATTATCGTTGGCGTGACCGGCGGCATCGCGGCTTACAAGTCGTGCGAGCTGGTCTCGCGCTTGACCAAGCTGGGGGCCGAGGTTTGGGTCGTAATGACCAAGGAAGCGACCAAGCTTGTCGCCCCGTTGACCTTCCGCACTCTCTCCACTAATCCGGTCATTACCGACCTCTTTGCGGAGGAAGTGGCTGCTTCCCCGGTTCCCCATATTGCTCTCGCCCAGCGGGCGGATGCGATCATTGTTGCCCCCTGCACGGCTAATGTCATCGGCAAGATCGCCCACGGGATTGCCGACGACGCCTTGACCACTTTTGTCCTGGCCGCCACCGGGAAAAAGATCATTGCTCCGGCGATGAACGGCGAAATGTGGCGCAACCCGCTCGTCATAGAGAATGTTAAAAAATTAACTTCGCTCGGTTATGAGTTTATTGGGCCGCTCGAGGGGAAGTTAGCCTGCGGGGTGGAAGATATCGGCAAGATGTCGGAGCCGGCCGAGATAGTGGAAAAAGTGGTCGGGTTGATCGGAAGTTTGCCTGCGAAGACGCCAGCTCCGGCTGCGCAACCGGTCCGACCGGTAGCGCAGGATCTGGCTGGGAAGCGGTTCCTGGTGACGGCCGGCGGGACGAGGGAATCGATCGACCCAGTCCGCTATATTTCTAATCGCTCGTCGGGCAAGATGGGTTATGCCCTGGCCGAAGCGGCCAGAGCGCGCGGAGCGGAAGTCGTGTTAGTCTCCGGCCCGGTTTCCCTAAACGCGCCAACTGGGGTCAAGGTGGTCGAGGTGGAGAGCGCCAAGGAGATGCTGGCGGCGGTCAAAGAGCATATGTCCGGGCAAAATGTCATTGTCATGGCGGCCGCGGTGGCCGATTATCGCCCGAAAATAACCTTCTGGCAGAAGCTGAAGAAGGATAAACCTACCTACACTTTAGAATTGGCGAGAACGACCGATATCCTGGGAGAGCTGGCCAAGCGGAAGAACGGGACCTGCCTGGTCGGTTTCGCGGCGGAGACGGACCAGCATTTGGACAACGCCCGGGAAAAACTTGACGGGAAAAACCTTGACCTGATCGTCGTTAACGACGTGGCCGCCTTCGAGGCGGACCGCTCTAAAGTTACTTTGCTCGACCGGTCCGGCGGAGTGCAAGAGTTGCCGGAAATGGCCAAAAAAGAGATCGCCCACAGGATACTCGATGCCATTCTACGATTATAAGTGTAATCAGTGCGGCCAGACCACCGAAGTTAAACACGGGATGAATGAAAAACCCGCTGTTAAATGTGAATTTTGTCATTCAGCTAATACCCAAAGAGTTTTTCACACCTTTGCTAGCGTTGGTGGTGGACAGTCCAGCCACGGCAGCGGTTGTTCCTCCTGCGGCTCGGGCACCTGCGGCAGCTGCGGGCATTAGTTTTGTAGAACCGCCTTCAATAGACCTTCCTTTACCCCTATCCCCCATCCCCTTCCCCCTTATTAAGGGGGAAGGGGAGAAGAGGGGTTAGGGGTCTGCAAATGGGAAGAGGGCTGAATAATGTTATAATGCCGACATGATCGCCGAAGTTGTCCTCTCTATCGTGACCAGCGAGATCGACAAGCCCTACCACTACCTCGTTCCGGACCAGCTGCGCGAAACGATCAAGCTCGGTTCACAGGTCGTCATCCCCTTTGGCCGGCGGCAGGAGGTCGGTTATGTTATCGGCTTCGTAGAAAAAAGTGAGTTTCCCAATCTGAAAGAGATTGTTAAAGTGGCCGAAGGAAACCCTCTCTTCAGCGAGAAAGCGCTCGCCTTTGCCCAGTGGCTGGCGGAATATTATTTCTCCTTTTTTGTGACCGCTTTGAAGTTGCTGCTACCGCCGGGGATGTTAAAGAGCGGGAAGGGGCGGAAGGCAACGGAGGCGAAGAGGGGATCGGGGATCGTGGTTCGTGGATCGGGGTTCGAGTTGACTCCGGCGCAAGCTAACGCAGTTGCTAAGATCAATGAGGCGATCGCCGCTGGTAAAACCGAAAAGTTCCTCCTTTTTGGGGTGACCGGGTCGGGAAAAACAGAAGTTTATCTCCGGGCGATCGAGGCCGCCTTGAAGCAAGGGCGGGGGACGATCACCCTCGTTCCCGAGATCGCCTTGACGCCGCAACTGGTCGAGCGTTTCTGCGCTCGTTTTGGCGACGGGATCGCGGTCATCCACAGCGAACTGACCCTCAAAGAGCGGCGCCTGACCTGGGCGCGGGTCGCCGCCGGCGAAGCACCCATTGTCCTGGGGGCCCGCTCGGCGCTCTTCGCTCCTTTGCCGGATATCGGCCTGATCATCCTCGACGAAGAGTACGAGAACAGTTACAAGTCGGATAAAAGCCCGCGCTACCAGGCCCGCGCAGCGGCCGAAAAACTGGCGGAGATACACGGCGCGGTCGTTATTCTCGGCTCGGCGACCCCGTCCCTGGAAACTTTCTACCGTTCTGAAACCGGAGAGATCGAGCGGCTCGAGCTGCCGCGGCGGATCGATGACCGGCCCCTCCCGCCGGTCGAAGTGGTTGATCTGCGTGAAGAGATGAAGCGGAAAAATTTCGGGCTCCTCTCCGCCGTGTTAAAAAATGAACTGGCCAAGACCCTGGCTAACGGCGAGCAGGCGATCCTCTTCCTGAACCGGCTCGGCTATTTTACTTTTGTCATCTGCCGCGAGTGCGGCTTAACTTTGGAATGCCCGCACTGCTCGGTGGCGCTTGTCTACCATACCAATGACCGCCGGCTCCGCTGCGGCCGCTGTGACTACAGCCGCGAAACGCCGCCGCTCTGTCCGCGCTGTAACAGCGGAACCCTCCGTTATTTCGGTTCGGGGACCCAGCGGATCGAAGAAGAAGTGGCCAAGCTTTTTCCGGCGGCGCGGCTCCTCCGTTACGACCGCGACACGACCGGCCCGCGCGGCTCGCACGACGCTTTCTTTGCCACTTTCGCTTCCGGCCAGGCCGATATCCTGATCGGGACGCAGATGGTCGCCAAGGGACTCGATATCGCCAAGGTTACGCTGATCGGCGTCGTCTCGGCTGATACTGCCCTGCACCTCCCTGATTTTCGCGCCTCGGAACACACTTTCCAGCTCTTGACCCAGGTGGCCGGACGGGCTGGGCGGCATCACCTTCCGGGTAAGGTTATCATCCAGAGTTATAATCCCGGCCATTACGCCATCCAGGCGGCGGCCAAACATAATTACCGGGAGTTCTACGAACAGGAGTTGGCCAACCGGCACGAGCTTTTATATCCCCCCTTCTCCCATTTGGTCGCGATCATTGTCAGCGCCAAAGAAAAAGAGGCGGCGGCCGGAATAGCCGAAGAGTTGACCGCTTTTTTACGGAAGCGGCTCTCCGGGGGAGTGCTCGGGCCAGCCGCGGCGCCGATCGAGCGGCTGCGCGGCGAGTGGCGTTTCCGTTTATTGTTAAAAGGGGCCGACCTCGTCGTTCTCCGGCAGGCGGTCCGGGAGTCGCTGGCCAAATTAGCCGTCCCGGAAGAAGTCCGGGTGACGGTTGACGTCGACCCGGCGGGATTGCTCTGATTGGCCGGTCAGGAGTATAATGTTTTCATGGCCCGGAAAATATTAAAGTTCCCCAATCCAAAACTCCGCCTGAAGGCGAAGCCGGTCAAGAAGCTCACCCCGGCGATCGTTAAATTGATCGATGAGATGACCTTGATCATGCACTTAGCACCCGGGGTCGGCTTGGCGGCTCCCCAGGTGGGGAAGAGTTTGAGAGTGATCGTGGTCGATGTCGGTCCCGGGCCGATCGCCCTGGTCAATCCGGAGCTACTGAAAAAGTCCGGCCACCAAATTTTTACCGAAGGTTGTCTCTCCTTGCCTGGCGTGGAAGCGCCGGTCGAGCGGGCCGCCGAGGTCGAGGTTCGGGGGCTCGACCGCGACGGCCAGGAGATCGTCGTGACGGCGGAAGGGTTGCTGGCGACCGTTTTCCAGCACGAGATCGACCACCTGGACGGGTTCGTCTTTATCGACCGGGTCAAAAACCCAGCAACTATTAAATATGTGCCGCGCCGCAATGAGAAGAAAGAGGAACTGATTTGAAGATAGTCTTTTTCGGCACGCCTGAGCCGGCGGCAAAGATATTGGCGTCCTTACCCGCCAGGGGGGTCGAAATAGTCGGCGTGGTGACCCAGCCCGACAGGCCGAAGGGGCGGGGGCTCAAGTCGGCATTTTCTCCGGTCAAAGAGCTGGCCCTCCAGCATAAGTGGCCGCTCTCTCAACCGGAGCGGGTTAAGTCTAACCCTGACTTTCAGGCTTGGCTGATGAACCTTAAACCGGACCTGGCGATCGTCGTTGCCTACGGGCAGATCCTGCCGCAAACCGTCCTTGATATTCCCCGGCACGGGTTTATCAATCTCCACGCTTCGCTCTTACCCAAGTACCGTGGTGCGGCGCCGATCCAGTGGGCCCTGCTCAAAGGGGAGAAAGTGACCGGGCTGACGATCTTTCGCCTGACCGCCGGCCTTGATACCGGACCGATCCTCGCCCAGCAACCGGTGGTTATCGAAGACAACGACAACGCGGCCACCCTCTCGGCTCGGCTGTTCACGGCGGGCGAGGAATTGCTAGTTAAAACATTGCCGGCGATCGCCGACGGTAGGGCCCCGGGCGAACCGCAAGATGAGGCCGCCGCCACTTACGCGCCGACGCTAACCAAGGAGAGCGGCGAGATCGATTGGAAAAAAAGCGCCCGCGAGATCCATGACCGGATCAGAGGGCTCTACCCCTGGCCGGCGGCCCACACTTTTTTCCACGGGCAGAGATTAAAGTTGCTCGTTTCAGAGCTGGCCGGCCTTGATCTTTCGACCGCGGCCCATTTGCCGGGGACGATCGTTTCGTTGTTGAAGGGTGAGGGCTTTATCGTCGCCACCGGAGAGGGGAATATCCTGATAAAACAGCTCCAGTTGGCGGCAGGCAAAGCGCTTAAAGCCTCGGATTTCTCCCACGGCCACGACGTAAAAACCGGCGAAACCCTTCCCAATTAAGGGAAAAAAAGGTGTTGACACACCAGGTGTGGTGTGTTAGATTTTACCTCCACCCTAAATGTATGAAATGCCCGTTCTGTGATAATGTTGAAGATAAGGTGCTGGAATCGCGCGAAACCGATGACGGTGAGACGATCCGCCGCCGGCGCGAGTGCGGCTCCTGTCGCGGCCGTTTTACCTCTTACGAGAGGATAGAAGAGCGGCCTTTGCTGGTGATTAAGCGCGACGGCCGGCGCGAGCAGTTTAGCCGGGAGAAGCTGATCAAAGGCCTCCTGCGCGCCTGCGAGAAACGGCCGGTCTCGGCCGAGACGATCGAGGCGCTGGTCGATGAATTGGAGCGGGAGCTCCACCGCGAAGCGGGGCGGGAAGTGATGAGTTCGAAGATCGGGGATTGGCTGATGGAGCGGCTTCAGGCCCACGACAAGGTCGCCTACATCCGCTTTGCTTCGGTCTACCGGAAGTTCGAGCATGTTTCGGAGTTTTTAAAAGAAGTAAAAGAATTAACGGCAAGTTAGGAGGCATAAAATGACCCAATTATTAGCAGATCAGGAAAAGAGGACCGATTCGACCGACCAGGCCTTGTTCGTGAGGACTTCAGGTGACGACATTGTCGGGTGGGACCGGGGGAAGATCGTCGACGCGCTGGTGCGCGAGACGGAACTGAACCGGGAACTGGCCGAGGAAATCGGGATCGAGGTCGAGGCCCAGCTCAAGGGGCTGAAGCTCAAGAACGTTACGTCGCCTCTTATTCGAGAGTTGGTTGACGTGAAGTTACTCGAGTTCGGCCTGGAAGAGGCGCGCCGCCGGCACACCCGGCTCGGTTCTCCCCTATATGATGTAAGAAATATCATCTTTAACCCGAACAAGGAGAACGCCAACGTCCCCCACGGGCCGGAAGCGACCAACCTGACCCTGGCCGAGAATATCAAGAAAGAGTTCGCCCTGCTTGATGTTTTCACCCAGGATATCGCCGACGCCCATATGCGCGGCGACCTCCATCTCCACGACCTCGGCTTTATCGACCGGCCGTATTGCAGCGGCCAGTCGGTTGAATACGTCAAGAAGTTCGGCCTCGACCTGCCCAATGCCCTGGCGATCGCCAAACCGGCCAAGCATGCCGAGGTCCTCCTCGCTCAGATGGTCAAGTTCTCCGCGGCCCTTCAGGGGGTCTTTGCCGGAGCGATCGGCTGGGACGCGGTCAATCTATTTTTCGCCCCATTCCTCACCGGCATGTCCGATGCCGAGATCAAACAGATCGCCCAGATGATGATCTACGAGTACAGCCAGCAGGCGGTGGCCCGCGGCGGACAGGCGATCTTCTCCGATATCAACATTTACTGGGAAGTGCCGAAACATTTTGAAGATGTCCCGGCGATCGGCCCGGGGGGAGAGTACACCGGTAAGAAATACGGTGATTATCTCGGCGAGTCGCAGCGCTTTGCCTGGGCGCTGTTTGACGTCTATGCCAAAGGCGACGGTTCGGGGCGCCCCTTCTTCTTCCCCAAGCCGCTCGTCCACATAACGGAAAAGTTCTTCAAAACGTCGCGCCACGAAGAGTTCCTCAACCATATCTCGGCGGTCGCGGCCGACATGGGGAACACCTATTTTGTCTTCGATCGCGGCGATACGGCCAAAATATCCGAATGCTGCCGCCTCTCTTTCAAGCTGGAGCAGTCCGACCTCGACGACGCTAAAGAGCCGTGGCGGATGCGCTACTCGGCGCTGCAGAACGTGACGATCAACCTGCCGCGCCTGGCCTTCAAGGCGAGCGGTTCGACCAGCCGGCTGTTCGAAATGATCGACCAGTCGCTGGAGATGGTCGCCCGCGCCCATATCCAGAAAAAGAAGTTCATCTGTGACATCCTGGCGGCCGGCCAGAAGGGCCCGCTCTCGCTGCTGACCATGCAGCGCGACGGCCAGCCGTATCTTAGGATGTGGCGCGTCAGTTACCTGGTCGGGATCCTCGGGCTGAACGAGCTGGTCCAGGCGCATCTCGGCCGGGAATTGCACGAAAACACGGAGGCGTTGAAATTCGGTCTCAAGGTCATCTCCTTCATGAGGCTCAAGTGCGAAGAGCTGACCAAGCGCTACAATATGCACTTTGTCCTGGAGCAGACCCCGGCCGAGTCGACCGCCTACCGCTTTGCCAAGCTGGACCGTGAGCATTATCCCAAGTTTTCCGAGCGCGTCGTTAAGGGCGTGAAGGGAAGCAACGAGATCTACTATACCAACTCGACCTACTTCAATGTTTCCGTGCCGATGAACCCGGTCGAACGGGTGAAGCAGGAAGGGCTCTTCCATCCGCTGATCGATGCCGGCGCGCTGACCCACGTCTGGCTGGGCGAGAGCAAGCCGAGCGCCGAATCGATCGCCAATTTCGTCGTCAAGACCTTCCGCCACACCGAGAACGCCCAGATCGCTTTCTCTCCGGAGTTCACTTCCTGCAACGCCTGCGGCCGGATCACCCGCGGCCTGCGCGAAACCTGCCCGCACTGCCAATCCGGCGATATTGAGGGGATCACTCGGATCACCGGCTATTTCTCCCGGATCACCGGCTGGAACAAGGGGAAGATCGGCGAACTCAAAGACAGGTACCGGAACAATGAGCACTTTAGCCACCATTAGCCGCGCGCCGGACCCGGCGGCCGAAGAGGCGACCGACCTGTCAATCTTTGTCCGGACCTCGACCGACGACATCGTCGCCTGGGACCGGGAGCGGATCGTCGAGGCCTTGAGCCTCGAGACCGGGCTCAACCGGGAGATCGCCGGGATCATCGCCATCGAGGTGGAGAAGCAGATCAAGGCGATGTCGGTCAAGAACATTACCGCGCCGCTGGTCCGCGAGCTGGTCGACGTCAAGCTGCTGGAGTACGGCTTGGAGGACGCCCGGCGCAAACATACCCGGCTCGGCGTGCCGGTCTACGACGTCCGCCGGATCATCTTTCACAAGAATAAAGAGAATGCCAACACCCCTCATTCGCCGGAAGCGACCAACCTGACCCTGGCCGAGAACATCAAGAAAGAGTTCGCCTTGCTCAATGTCTTTTCCCTGCCGGTGGCCGACGCCCACATGTCGGGCGAGATCCATCTCCACGATCTCGGCTTTTCCGACCGGCCCTACTGCAGCGGCCAGTCGCTCGAGTACATTAAAAAGTTCGGTCTCGACCTGCCGGACGCCGGACGAACGGAAAAACCGGCCCAAGACGCGGACGAACTGATCTCCCAGTTGGTCAAGTTCTCGGTCGCCCTCCACGGTTTTTTTGCCGGGGCGATCGGTTGGGACGCGGTCAACCTTTTTCTCGCCCCTTACCTGGAAGGCCTTACTCCTGAAGCGGTCAAAAAACTGGCCCGCAAGCTGATCTACGATTTCGCTTCGGTGGCCGTGGCCCGCGGCGGGCAGGGCTTATTTTCCGATCTGAACATCTACTGGGAAGTGCCGAAACATTTTGAAGCTGTTCCGGCGATCGGTCCCGGCGGGGAATATACCGGTAAAAAATACGCCGATTACCTGTTGCCGGCGCAAGCCTTTGCCACGGCGATGTTTGAGGTCTATCTCGAAGGTGATGGGGCGGGGCGCCCGTTCTTCTTCCCCAAACCGCTGGTCCACCTGACCGAGAAATTCTTTCTTACTCCCGGTCATGAGGAATTTCTAAAGTTGATCTGCGAAGTGGCGGCGGAAAAAGGGAACACTTATTTTGTTTTTGACCGGGGCGAAACGGCCAAGATCTCGGAATGCTGCCGGCTCTCCTTTAAACTGGACTACTCCGACCTCCAGGACGCGAAAGAGCCGTGGCGGATGCGCTATTCGGCCATCCAGAACGTGACCGTCAATCTGCCGCGGATCGCTTACCTGGCCGAAAAGGATGACGCCAAACTGTTCCAGGTCATCGGTGAGAAGCTGGAGGTCGCCTGCCAGGCGCACCGGGAGAAACGGGACTTCGTGGAAGAGTTGCTGCGCGAGGGGCCGAACGGGCCGCTCTCCCTCCTGGCGACGAAGCGCGACGGCGAGACCTATCTCCGCCTGCGCCGGGTCACCCATCTGGTCGGCATCCTGGGCCTGAACGAGATGGTCCAATACCATTTGGGCCGGGAACTGCACGCGGACAACGAAGCGCTCAAGCTGGGGCTCAAGATCATCGCCTTCATGAAAGTAAAATGCCAGGAACTGTCGGAAAAGTACGACCTCCATTTCGTCTTGGAACAGACCCCGGCCGAATCAACTGCCTACCGTTTTGCCCGGCTCGACCTGGAGCATTTTCCGCGGCAGGCGGAGTCGGTCATTAAAGGTAAACCGGGGACGTCGGAGATCTATTACACCAACTCAACTTACTTTAACGTTGCCGTGCCGATGAACGCGATCGACCGGGTCAAACAGGAAGGGTTGTTCCACCCGCTGATCGATGCCGGGGCGCTGACCCACGTCTGGCTGGGAGAGAGCCGGCCGAGCGCCGAGTCGGTCGCCAATTTTGTCATCAAGACCTTCCGGCAGACCGAGAGCGCGCAGATCGCCTTCTCGCCGGAATTTACCGCCTGTTCGGACTGCGGCCGGACGGCCCGCGGCCTGCACGAGCGCTGCCCGTACTGTTCCTCTGGCGAGATCGAAGGGATCACCCGGATCACCGGCTATTTTTCGCGGATCCCGGGGTGGAACAAGGGAAAGATCGCCGAGTTGCGCGACCGTCATAAAACCAAGGAGGTCTAGATCATGGAAATTAAAGTTTTTGGCAAACCAGGCTGCGAGTTTTGCAAGACGACGATGAAGAAGTTCGAGACATTTTTCAGCCGCTGGAACATTGACCCGGCGCAGATCAAGCTGGCGTTCTTTGACATGGAGACTGTCGACGGGATGGCGGAAGGGGCTTTTTACAGCGTGACCAAGATCCCCTCGACCGTGATCGAGCGGGGGAGCGACATTGTGAGGCGCTGGGACGGGGTAGTGCCGCTGTCCGAAGAATTCAAAGAATATTTCAGCGACAGCACCGGGGCGCCGCAGGCCAGCGCGGTCAATTAGCGGCTCCGCTATTAGCGGTCCCGCTAATTAGCGGGGGCGGACGACCAGGGCGTTGCTGACGGCGGTCTCGCCGCCGTTAGCCGGTCGGTTCACCACCCGCCCGTCGATCCACATGGTGGTCGAGCCGCCGCCGTCGAGGTTCATCGCCTCGACCGCCCCCAGGTTGATCATAAACTCCGCCAATTCCTCCAGGGTCATCCCGATACTGCTCTTGTCATCGCGCGCCTCTTTTTGCCGGGGGAGACCGTCGACCGTTACCAGCAGTAATTTATTCTCTTTGGTCACCCCGACCGCCGTGCGAGCGGCGCGTCCTTTGGCTATATCCGACTTGAATTGTTCCTCATTTTTAGAAACGTAGACGAGCCCGTTCTTGACCAGGCGCGGCCCCCCCGAGATCAGGTCATTGATCGTCCCCGGTGAGGTGGAGTAGGGGATGACCTTGATATGGACATCGAGCTTGTTACCGGTTTGGACATTGTCGGTCAGGAACTGGACCGCCGGCCCGCTCAGCGAGATGATATAACCGTCGGGTGGAATAGCCGAATTGCCGACCAGGACGTCCCGGACGACATTGCCGACGACGGTCAGTTCCAGGCCGTCACGGCCGGTGCCGGTCCTCTCGCCCCAGGCCGGAGTGTAGAGGACGACCGCTTCTTTGCCGCGACCTTGGTTGACCCCGGTGATGTTGTAGCGCACGCCGTTGGGGGCCCGGAAGTAGCAATCGAGCAGGATGTTATCGATGATCGCCTGATGGTCGTCGGTCAGGATCAAGGCGGTCCGGTCGTGGATCGGGGTGGCGACCAGCTCCTTGTTGACCAGCAGGGTGCCGAGCGGCTTGCCGGTGTAGGCAAAGTAGGTCCCGTTGACCGCGGCGACCGCCCCCTGGTCTTCGGCGATTGAGCTGACCCGGGCGCGGAAGAAATGCTTGTCGGGATCGGCCGTCTTCCACGGATTGAAGACGTTAATGAACGAGTCGAAGAGGTTCGGCTTGTCTTTGCGGGCGAGGGCGGGGGAGACTTCCGCCTTGTTCAGGTCGATTTTCAAGATGTTGGCCGTGATCCGGCCGTTCTGGGTCCCTTTCGAGGCCTTGAGCCATTCCACCCCGTCGATGACCGTCCCGCCCGAAAGGAGATTGGTAAAATCCCGGTTGAAATCGATGACCAGCCGCGGGGAGTCGTTGAGATAAAAAATATTGTAGGGGATCGGCTCGGTCAGGGGGATCGAGATCTTGAGCCCCTCACTCTCCCGCTCAACCTCGAGGTAGCGGACGATCAGGTCGCTGATCTCGATATAATTCTGGATGTCTCCGGACGCCTCGACCTTGGGGAGGTTGATGATGATCTTTTCTTTCGATTCATCGAGCGAATAAGTAAAAGTGGCGTCAAAATCAAGGACGATCCTGATCTTGTCCGGGAAATAGCCGAGGCGGACCCGGGTCAATTGTTCGGCGCCGGCCGGCGCCGCCAGCGCCAGGAGCAAAAGAAAACCGGCCAGCGTCCGATGATATATTGAAAAAGTCATTGTCCAGATGTATTATAGCAACACAATGGCGGAAGGTAAATCGCGGCCGCAGTGGGGGACGAAACTCGGGATAATAATGGCCGTGGCCGGTTCGGCGGTCGGGCTCGGTAATTTTCTCCGTTTCCCGGTCCAGGCGGCGCAGAACGGCGGCGGCGCTTTTATGATCCCCTACTTTATCTCTTTTCTCTTGCTCGGCATCCCCTTGATGTGGATCGAGTGGGCGATCGGCCGCCACGGCGGATTGTTCGGTCACGGGAGCGCTCCGTTCATCCTCAACCGGCTCTCCCAGCACCGGATCGTCAAATATCTGGGAGTGATCGGGATATTTGGTCCGGTCGTCATCTTTATCTATTACACCTACATTGAATCGTGGTTGCTCGGCTATGCCTTTTTTGCCCTGACCGGACAACTGTTGGCCACGGTCACCCCGGAGGCGATGAAAGGATTCTTGGCCGCCTATCAGGGACTGGCCCCCGGCAGCAACCTCTGGACCGCCTACGCCTTTTTCCTGATAACTTTCGCGCTTAATTTTTATTTTCTCTACCGCGGCGTACGAGGCGGGATCGAATTGCTTTGCAAGATCGCCCTGCCGATCTTGTTCCTTTTCGGCATCATCTTGGCGGGTCGGATCATGATGATCCCACATATCGTGGACGGGCTGGGTTTTCTCTGGAACCCTGATTGGTCGGTCCTGTGGAGCGCCAAGGTCTGGATGGCGGCGGCGGGACAGATCTTTTTTACTTTAAGCGTCGGGATCGGGGTTATTCTGACCTATGCCAGTTACCTGAAGCACGGTGATGATGTCGTCCTCTCCGGGCTGACCGCCGCGTCAACTAACGAGTTGGCCGAGGTCGTCTTGGGCGGTTCGATCGTTATCCCGGCGGCGTTCGTTTTCCTGGGAGCGGCCGGAGCAGCGCAAGCGGCGGCCAGCGGCGCTTTTAACCTCGGCTTTGTGACGATGCCGCTGATCTTTGGCCAGCTCCAGTTTGGCGCCATCTTCGCGCTCCTCTGGTTCGTCCTCCTTTTTCTGGCGGGGATCACTTCGTCGGTCTCGCTGGCCGAGCCGGCAGTCGCCTTTATTTCCGACGAGTTTGACCTGGCCCGGAAACGGGCGGTCTTGAGACTGGGCGCGATCTTATTCTTGCTCTGCCAATTCCCGATCTTTTTCCTGGCGAATGGGGTGGTTGATGAGCTCGATTTCTGGGGCGGGACCTTCGCGCTGGTCCTCTTCGGCACGATCGAAACGGTCTTGTTCGTTTGGGTCTTTGGGATGGACAAGGCGTGGGACGAGATGCATCGCGGCGCGGAAATGACGATCCCCGGCTTCTACCGCCCGATCATTAAGTACGTCACCCCGGCCTTCCTCTTCCTTATTCTTGGCTCATGGTTCTGGCAACAAGGCTGGCCGGTGATCATGATGCACGGTGTGCCGGAAGCCAACCGTCCTTACGTGCTGGCTACCAGGCTGGGCTTAGTGCTCCTCTTCGCGGCGATCGCCTTTCTGGTCCGGATCGCCTGGTACCGGAAGAAAAAGGCAGGGGAGATCGAATGAATATTTTTGGCTGGGTATTTATAGCGGCCTCCTGGGGCTTGATCATCGGCCTCAATCTCTACTGCTTCTGGCGGGTGCTTAAGGAGCCGGAAGATGAATTGTAGCGGCGACCTTTAGGTCGCCAAAATGGGAATGGCGGTCTAAAGACCGCCTCTACTTTTTAGTTTCTCGATCACTTCCGCGATCACCCATTCCGGGGTGGAGGCTCCGGCCGTAACGCCGACCTTCTTTTTTCCAGTTAACCAGTTTTTATCCAGCCCCGCGGCGGTTTCGATCTGATGCGTGGTGGTGCCGGTTTCCGAACAAAGCTCCGTCAGCCGTTTGGTGTTGGCGCTCATGCTGTCGCCGATGACCAGCATGAGGTTGACTTGCCTGGCCAGTTCGATTGCCGCCGCCTGGCGTTTGGAAGTAGCGCCGCAGATCGTGTCAAATTCTTTGACATCTTTGAGTTTATTCTTTAGCGCTGTGACCATGGCGCTAAAATGTTTTTCCGCCTGGGTGGTTTGGGCGATGATCCCGACTTTATCGCCCGGGTTAAGCGCCAATTTATCAAGCTCGGCGGTTTGTTCGACCACTATTCCCCGGCCGCCGCTCCAACCGACCAGCGCTTCGACTTCCGGGTGTCCTTTATCGCCGACGATGATCACCGGACGGCCTTCGGCCGCCAGCTCCCGGGCGATCTTTTGAGCTTTTTTTACCCAGGGGCAGGTGGTATCAATGATCTTCAGTTTTTTGCTTTCAGCCTCCTGGTAAATCTCGGGTGCCACGCCGTGGGCGGAGATCAGCAGGCTGCCGCGGCTGTTGGCGGGTATTTCGGCCACGGAGGAGACGGTTTTAACCCCCTGGTTTTTCAGTTTCTCGACCACCTGCTTGTTGTGGACGAGATTGCCGAGCATAAAGACCGGCTGGCCGGCCTTCGCGGTATCAACGGCGATCTTAAAGGCCCGCTCAACCCCCTCGCAAAAACCGGAATGTCCGGCGATCAGGATTTCCATAAATTCATTATAATGCAATTAACGGACAAAGTGAAATTCCCGGAGATTACCGCAGATAAAAAGATAGATCATTAATTGGGAGTGATTATTTGTGGATAGAACTAATTTGATTGGCCGCATCAGACCGGAAGGCATGTTTAAAGGGCGAGGGCTTTGTTATGCCATGGGGCCTGGAGCGTCCGGCCGCCCCCAGGAAGTTAAGATCGAAGTCTTCAGGGTCGAGGTCGATGCCGCGGGGAAGTGTAAAGTGAAGTGTGAAGAAGCGGTCATGACCGGTCCGTTCCGCAGCGCCCGTTTTGAAAGAAATTACCGATTTTTAATCGCTCAAAGAGTGGCTCTGGATGCCGAGCTTATCGAGCAGTTCAAAAAGGCGCCCTGGCTCAAGGAGATTCTGACCCTTCATGATTTGACCGGTATCGATTTTGCCGATTACAAGGAAGCCGAAAGACGGCTGAACATGCTGATCGCCAAAAATGCCCGGATGACTCTGTCGGAGATCAGTCTAGCGGAGCTGGAGCTGCCGGTGATCGCCAATGGCGGAACGACGGTCGCGCCGAAACGTGAAACCGCTTTTCACGTTTTTCTCCTGCCGGAAAACATCCGCGCCGATTATCGCGGCTCCCAGTATTTGTTGAAGTATTATTAAGAAAAATAAAGTGAAATTCCCGGCTAAACCTGCCGATATATATATGGAAGAGAACGCCATACCTTTTCCGACTGTCGAACAAACGAACCCCGGAGCCTGTTCCGGGGTTTTTTGTTGGGGGAATAAAGGATTAGAAGCTGATGCCGGCCTTTTTTATCCGTTCAATCGCTTCGGCGATCCGCTCTTTCGGTAAAGTGATCGCCATCCGGATATAACCCTCACCGGCTTTACCATAACCACTACCCGGAACGACCAGGATGCCGCATTTATCGAGCAGCTTTTCGGTGAATGAGGCCGAGGTTTCACCTTTGGGGACCGGGACCCACATGTAGAAGGTTGCTTTTGGCCGCGCTAGCTTCCAACCGAGCGAATTTAAACCGTCGATCAAAACATTCCGCCTTTCCTCAAAGACTTTGCGGTTGTCAGCGACGGAGTTTTGCGGGCCGGATAAAGCTTCGATGGCCGCGAACTGGACCGCCTTGAAAGCGCCGCTGTCGAGGTTTGACTTGATCGTCGCCAGTGCCCCGACTGCCCCTTTATTGCCAACGGCCATACCGATCCGCCAGCCGGTCATGTTATAAGTCTTCGAGAGCGAATGGAACTCGATCGCCACATCTTTGGCGCCGGGAATTTCGAGGACGCTGTTGGGCCTGTAGCCGTCGTAACCCATTTCGGAGTAGGCGAGGTCGGAGACCAATAATAGGTCGTTCTGCTTGGCAAAAGCGACCGCTTTCTCCAGGAATACCCGGTCGCAAACCGCTCCGGTCGGGTTATTAGGGTAGTTAATAAAAAACAGTTTAGCTTTTTTCAGCACGTCAGCCGGGATCTTATCCAGGTCGGGGATGAATTTATTCTCCGCGGTCAGCGGCAACAGGTACGGTTCACCGCCGGCCAGGGTAGTGCATATCTTGTAGACCGGGTAGGAGGGGTCCGGGATGAGGGCGACGTCACCCGGATCGATGAAACATAGGGGGAGATGAGCTAAACCTTCTTTTGAGCCGATCAAACAGCAGACCTCACTTCCCGGATCAAGGTCAACGTTAAAGCGTTGCTTGTACCAATCGGCTACCGCTTGGCGGAAAGCAGGCTCACCTTTCGAGGTCGGGTAATTGGACGCTTCTTTGGTGTCGAGGACCTCGCGCATTCTTTTTATGATATGCGCCGGGGTCGGCAGGTCCGGGTCGCCGATGCCGAAGTCGATAACGTCAACGCCTTTTTTAACCAACTCGTCCTTTTTCTCTTCGATCTTGACGAAAAGGTAGGGCGGGATTAAATCAAGGCGTTTGGCTCTCCTCATCTGTAAACATCCTTTCTATGTCGTATATAAAGAATCCAAATCTCATGTTTTTCATTTCGCTTTCTGTACTATTTCCCCTCGACGATCTCATTCAGGCTTTTGCCTTTCCCCTGTTTCATCTGCTTTTCCGCTCTGGTTAAAGCGCTCATTTCCGCTGAATTTGAAAGGATATCCAGGGTTTCACCCCAGCCCTCAAACTCTTCCGCGCTCATGATAACTGCTTCGGTCTTGCCCCGGCGGGTAATAAAATAGTGGTTATGAAACTTCTTGACTTTTCCCACAATCCCCGGCAAATCAGCCCTGGCCTCGGAGATGGGGATAGTTGTTTCTTTTAATTTGTTTTTCATGACTTACTCCTCTTGTTGGTAATGTGTCAATTGTACAAGATGTTGTACTATTGTGTCAATTAACGGGCCGCGCATCAGGAGTTAGGTCAATGGGGAGAGATCATGTAAGTTTTAATGATGCCAACACCCCAAACATTAATTGCCTTAGGGTATTCACTTGACGGGGCTTTCCATAATGCGCCGTCCACCCTATTATTTTCATCAAAAAACAGCGAGTCCAGCTCGACAGAAATCGTGGGAGAGTAGATATAACTTTTTGAGAAAATAATTTTAAGCATATTAGCTATATTGGTCTCTTTATCCATGCCTTCGCCGGTCGAGCAACTGTAAAGAATAATAACGCTTTCTTTGTCCTTTAAGTAACCTGTTAACGGCCGCAACTTAGCGAGATCGGAAAGGTCGAGATACAATGATTCATCGTATGACTTCAGGCCCTTGGCTGGATCCGCTCCGCCAAAAGCAACATGAGTTCTGTCCCCATGTCCGCCAATGAACAGTAGATCGATCTTTTGGCGTTGTCCGTTTTCTGTAACAGCCTGGATCAGCTCATTATCTTGCTTAATTTCATAATAAACGACTCGGTAGCCTCTTTCCATCAGCTCCGCGATTGGAGGCTTTTTAAAGGCTCCATTCCCATCCTTATCCGGGAAGACTATAACTGCCAAGCGTCTGCCATCCGGCGTTAGATCAGTCCGGTTATTTATTATTTCCTGGATTTCCTTGATACTTAAATTAATGAATCTCTCGCCGTGAATGATGCCCAGTTGGCCCAGATCAGAAGCAAGCTTATTATATTTGTCCGTCATTTCCGTCGGTGGGGAGGGGATCATTGGGTAAACGCTGGGATTCGCCTCAAAACAAGCACAAAGGAAATTCTTGTCCGATTTTAATTTATTTGGAAAAAGGTGAAAAGCTTCTCGATTTTGACTTATTGCCGCCAGGGCGATCTCGTGGTCGGTTTTTTGTTGTTCATCCAGGCGTTCGTACTCGTGCCAGTTTCTGCTTATCGAAGAAAGAATGGATTCTTCTGTTCCAACCGAATCAATTCGCGGCCCCCAATTTGCTTGATTGATCCTAAAAGTCGTTCCGCAACCGGCCAGCGCGGAAGACAAAAGCAGTGCCTGACCGATTCGACGGTACATATATCTAACGGACATTCCAATTCTTGATGTGTTCATAAAGAGATTCTTAACCCTATCTATATCAGATCTTCTCTCTATATATATCGACAAATTGAAAGGATTATTTCATTTAAAGTGGTTCTTTCGTGGATGATAGCAGTAGGTTTAGTCGCAAGCGGCTGGGTTACAGAGAATACTTTCCTTCAAACACTTTTTCCGCCGGGCCGCGCATCAGGACATGATTATCTTCGGCCCATTCGATATCGAGGTTCCCGCCGGGGAGCTGGACCAGTACCCGCCGGCCGGTCTGGCCGGCCAGGACGGCGGCGACGACCGCGGCGCAGGCGCCCGTGCCGCAAGCCAGTGTTTCTCCCGCGCCCCGTTCCCAAACGACCACTTCGATCTTATCCTGACCGAGCACTTTAACAAACTCGACATTGGTCCGGTTGGGGAAGTGGCCGTTATGCTCGATCAACGGCCCGAGCTCTCCCAGGTCGATCTCGTTGAAGTCGTTGACGAAGGTTACGGCGTGGGGGTTCCCCATCGAGATCTGGCGGAAGGTTTTGCCGTGCAGTTTGACTTCCCCCTCATCCTTGGGTAAGCCCATGTCGACTTCAACAGCGATCAAGCGGCCATTCTCCAAGATCACGGCCGGCAACAGGGTCCCGGCGAGGGTTTCGACCGAGATCACTTCTTCTTTCAGTTGGTCAGTTTCATAGACATATCGGGCGAAACAGCGGATCCCGTTGCCGCACATTTCGGCTTCACTGCCGTCGGAATTGATGACCTGCATCCGGTAATGGGCGATCTTTGACGGCCAGACGATCAGCAGGCCGTCGGCCCCGACGCCAAAATGCCGGTCACAGAGCTTGGCGGCCAGATCTTTCAAGTCGACGCCGGCCAAGTCGGTTTTCCGGCTGTCAATTAAGACGAAGTCGTTGCCGAGGCCGTGCATTTTGGTAAAATTAAGAGTAGGTGGCATTGGTTGTTGGTGACTCCCAGACCGTAACTTTGGCCAGGCGTTTAAAGCTCTTTTTCATCTGCTTGTAAATGGTTTCGGCCAGGTGCTCTGACGTCGGGTTCTTTTTGTCGAACGGCGGGATGTCGTTGATCAATTTATGATCAAAGGCATTGAGCACCATCCTTAACCGTTGTTTGATGTTCCGGAAATCTTCGAACAAGCCGATCTTGTTGAGTTTGTTCCCCTTGAGAAAGACCTGGACTTTCCAGGTGTGCCCATGGAGATTTTCGCAGGAACCCTCATAGCCCCGTAGCGCGTGAGCGGCGTCAAAACTGTCTTCGACCATTAATTCATACATAAAACAACCTCAAATCTCCAACATCAAACTTCAAACAACTGTATTATAACACTACTTGACGGACGCGGTTGATTGGTTTTCCAAGAAGGCGGGAGCCGAGGTCCTGGAACTGGATCGGGGAGCCGGTGACGAGATAATCGTATTTTGGCTGGTGGGAATTATCTTTAATGGTCCCCGCTTTATCGAGCAGTTTCTTTGTCTCGAGGACGGTTGCCGCGGCCGGGTCGACCAGGGTGACGTTTGGGCCGGCTATTTCCTGGATGACCCGGGCCAGGTGGGGGTAGTGGGTACAGCCGAGGATCAAGGTGTCGATATTTTCCTTGAGCAGTGGTTTGAGATACTCTTTGACGACCTTCCTGGTCTCCTCCGCCTCAATAAAGCCACCTTCGATCAGCGGGACAAAGAGGGGACAGGCGCGGGCGTGGACGACTACGTCGTTGTCGAGCGAGTGGAGCATGGTCTGGTAGGCGTGGGAATTGACGGTGCCAGCCGTGGCGAAGAGGCCGATGACCCGGCTCCGGGTCGCGGCCAGGGCGGAGCGCGCTCCCGGCTCGACCAAGCTGACCAAGTGGACCTTATATTTATCTTTCAGGACCGGATAGGCGATGGCCGAGGAGGTGCCGCAGGCCATGACGATCAGCTTGACCCCTTCGCCTATTAAATATGGGATGATCTCTTCGTTGAACTTGACGATCTCTTCGGGCGAGCGGCCGCCGTAGGGGAGGCGGGCGGTATCGGCCAGGTAGACGACATCCTCGTGCGGCAGTTGGCGGATGATCTCGCGCAAGACGGTCAACCCGCCCACTCCTGAATCAAAGATCCCGATCGGCGAGGCCGGGGTAACTTTTTTGGTCTCCGGTTTATCGGCCGCTTTGGGCGCGATCCGCTCGGCGGCCACTTTTTTAATCAGTGTTACTTCCGAAATAGTTTTTAACCCCTTTCATGATACTGGCCGCGACTTTTGACCGGAAAGCGGCGGAGTTGGCCAAGCTAGACTCATCGCCGTTGGAGAGATAAGCCGGCTCGAGTAAAACCGCCGGCATCCGGGTATGGTTGACCGTATAGAACTTAACCCGATGGAGCCCCCGGTCTTTCCGGTCGAGCCCGCGGACCAACGCCTCGTGCATCTTTTCCGCGAACTGACGGCTCCCCGGATTGTAGTAATAGCTTTCCGTCCCGGCGATGCCGCGATTATAAGTTGAATTATAATGGATGGAGAGGAAAATGTCAGCGCGGCTCCGGTTAGCGAACTCAACGACATCCGAGAGGTTCGAACGCCGGTCCTCGTCACGGGTCAAGTAGACCGTTGCCCCCGCCGCGCGCAGCAGTTCGGCCGTCTCCTGGGCGGTCGCTAGGGTCAGCTTCTTTTCCGGCTGGCCGTCGCAGGAGGACGCGCCGGGGTCATCTCCGCCGTGGCCGGGATCGAGGATGACCGTTCTGCCCTGCAGTGATCGGGGCTGGCTAACTTTTTCCGCGGGAGGGCTGGGGGCCGGGGTAAATTTGCGCGGTTTGAGCGGGGAGGCCCGCTTTCGGGCGTTGGCCGATTCCCAAGCGAATTGTTTGGCTGTCGCCCCATCGGCCCGGTCGCCGATCTCCACGACCGCTTTGCCGCGGCCGAAAACATTGACCAAATCGTAATCGATCTCCCGTTTCAGGGTAATAATGACCCGGGCGGTCCGCGCGTTCTTCTGCGTGGCCTGGATATTCAGGACCCGTTTCGACGGCTTATGCTTTACCGTCAAGTTTTTCGCCAGCCGGGTCTCGGGGAAATCGATATAGAGCTTATTTTCCAAAAGCAGTCCGCGCCCCGTTGTCCAGCCGCTGGTGTAGATGTCGAGATAGTCGTACCCGCGATCGCGCATGTGGTCGAGCCGATCGATCGTCGCCAGATCAGCATACGAGACAGTAGACAGTAGACAGTAGACAGCGGAAATTAATAGGAGATACTTACGCATCGGCCTTGATCATTTTGAGGAGCGTTTCGCGGTCGTTGAGTTGCGGGTCGTCGAGGACCTTTTCGAGCAGGGCGTTGAGTATTTGCCCGACTTTTGGCCCGGGCGGAATATTCAAGGCGAGCATGATCGCTTGGCCGTCGATTTTCAGGTCAGCAACGTGGAGGGCGTTCTCATCAGCCACTATCCGGTCGATCCGGCCCTGCAACTCGTTAAGATAAGCCGCCCCAAGTTCCTGTTCCATGGCGGCCGTATCCGCCCGGCGGAGGGCGAAGAGGTTGGGGAGATTGTCCAGCCCGGCCCGGCGGATAAAGCGGCGGACCGCCGCGTCGCTCCAGCCGGACTCGTAGTTGAACATATGGTTGGTGATGAGGTTAACGACCGCTCCGCTCTCGGCGTTACTGAACTTTAGCCGCCGCAGGAAAGTGGCGGCCAGTTCCGCGCCGGTCTGGTCGTGGCGATAAAAAGTGTCGTCAACCTTGCAGGCCGGTTTACCGATATCGTGAAGGAGGGCGGCCAGCCTGACCGTCAGGTTGTTTTTTGGCGCGGCGTCACAGGCATAGAGTGAGTGCCAGTAGACGTCGTACTTATGATACTCCGGCGGCTGGGCGACACCATAACAGGTGGCCAGCTCCGGCAAGATCAGGTCGAGCAGTCCACTCTCTCTCATATATTCCAGGCCGAGGGAGGGCTTCTCCGCTTTCAGCAGTTTGACCAGCTCATCGTGGAGCCGTTCCGGCGCGACCTGGCGCACTACGGCTAAGGTTGGCCGGATAGCGTCGAAGGTTGGCCCGTCGATCGTAAAGCCAAGGGTTGCCGCGAAGCGGCAGGCGCGGACCGGACGGAGACCGTCTTCTGAAAAGCGGGCGAGCGGGTCGCCGACAGCGCGAATGATTTTCATATTTAGATCTGCCTGGCCGGCAAAGTCATCGAATAGTTCCTTCGTTTCCGGGTCATAGGCCAGGGCGTTGACGGTGAAATCGCGCCGGGCCAGGTCGGCCTGGAGGTCGTTGGTAAAACGGACGTTCGAGGGGTGGCGGCCATCGACATATTTTTCATCGGCCCGAAAGGTCGTCACTTCGTAGGGGCCGTCCGGCAGGAGGACCGTGACCGTGCCGTAAAGGATCCCGGTCGGGATGACTTTTGGAAAGAGCGCGGTCACTTCGGCCGGCCGGGCGTTAGTTGTGATGTCCCATTCTTCCGGGGTTTTCCCCAGCAGGAGATCGCGCAACGATCCGCCGACCAGGTAAGCCCGGAAACCGCCGGTTTTTAGCCGCTGGATTATTTCGGCGGCGCCTTTTTTCACGGTAAACATGGCGAAAGTTAGTTTACCGCACGAGAGAAGTATTGTAAAGGTGAGGAGGGTATAATATAATACGCACGATGCAAACAGCCGGTTGGCAAAAAGGTTTGGTCGCGGTCCTTTTATTGTTCTTGGTGGGAGGCGGGTGTCTCTTCTTGACCCAGGTGTTGGGGGGAGATAGTTTTAGCCGTGAAGAGGCCCAACACGCGCTCTACGCGCTCTGGATCAACAAAGATATCAAGGCGGCCGACCTGGGCGCTTTCTGGTATGACACCCAACGCCAGATGTACTGGCCTTTCTTACACTCCTGGGTTTTGGCCCTCGTCTACCTTACTCTTGGCGTCAGTTACGTCACGACCCGTTTTCTTAGCCTGGTGATATTTGGGGCGACGCTCCTTTTAATGTACTTCTCGGCACTCCGCTTTTCGGAGAAGCGCGGCTGGGAGATCGGCGTCTTAGCGGTCGGCCTGGCCCTCACTTCTCCCTTGATGCTCCTTTACTCGACCCAGAACACGCTCGAAGGGTTGGGGGCGCTGATCTTTTTGGCGGTCTTTTATTTTTATTCCATTTGCGAAGAGCGGAAGCTCGCTTACGAATACTTGATCCTCGGCGTCCTGATCGGCCTCTCGATCTATACCAACTATCTCTACGCTTATCTGATGATCCCGGCTTTTGTGGTCGCGACCCTTATGAAGCTTGAGCCGCTGTTCGTTCAGGGGGTCAAGTTGAGCCGGGAGGGGGAAAAGTCGGCGCTCCATTTTCTCTGGTGGATGTACCGGAAGTTGATCATCTTGGGGGTTTTGCTGGTCTTTATCGCCACCTGGTTCCTGACCGCCTCTTTCTCGCGTAAGATCATGCTCCTGCTGCAGGCGCTCTTCCGTTATGGCGGCGGGGAGCCGAGCCTCGGTATGGGCCAGGCCTTGATCTATTACCCGAAGATCATCCTGACCCAGGTCTCGTTCTCGCCCTGGATCGGGTTGCTTCTGCTGATCGCGCTGGTCTGCCCGCTGGCCGCCCGCGGCTACCGCCAGGTCAACAAGCTGTATACTTTCATCTGGACGGTCATCCTCCTGTTGACGCTGACCATCGGGGGGAAGGCGCCGCAACTCATGTACATTATTCTGCCGTTCATTTTCCTGGTCGGGGCGGCGGCGGTCTTCCATGTTGCCGAACGCTGGCCAAAGTACGCTCGCTTGCTGGCGGTGGTCGCACTGGTCCCGGCCTTGGTCTCACTGCCGTTGTTGGTTAAATCATACGCCCCCTCCCGGCCGGGAGAAAAAATGCTCCAGGTCCTCCATTTCTTTAAGCTGGGGGTGGCGCCACGGCACGCGCTCGCCGCTTCGATCAATCTCCAGTACCTTAATCCCGAGGGGCTTGCTTTCCATTTTTGGGATTGGAACGCTCCGGTCCTGACCGATCCGGTCCTGGGTGAGGACGAGCTTTTCCGCAACGGCCAGTATTTTCTGGCGGTCGAGCTTGATCCCGGCAGCCCGTACCAGGCCGAAGTGATCGATGACGCTACCTTGCGCTGGAAGGCGTTCCTCTCGTCGAAGCTGGAAGCGGGTGAAGTGCGGGAGAATTCTTTCCGGACCTTCAGCAGTCTCGGTTTGACCGCCAAGATCTACGAAAAAGTCAGCCGTTAGGGGCGGAAGATCGCCAGGATGCCTTCGCGGATGAACTGCACGGCGATCGCCGCGATGAGGATAGAAGCTATTTTCGTCAGGATCAGCGAGCCGTTTTTCCCCAATATTTTATAGATCGCGTCGGCGTAATGGAGGACCAGCCAGATCAGGGCGAAGCAAGCGACGATTGAGCTCAAGACGACCGCGTAACCGTATAACTTCAACAGGACCAGCGCAGTGGTGATCGCCCCGGGGCCGACGAGGAGAGGACAGCCGAGCGGCACGACCCCGATATCTTCCTTGTGTTCCACGTTGATCCGCCCGCGCATCATGATCTCGATAGCGATCCAGAGGAGGAGTATCCCGCCGGCGATCTTGAAGTCGTTGAGGGTGACGTTGAAGAGCTCCAGTATCCCCAGGCCGACCGCCACAAAAACGATCAGTAAAATAAAACCGGTCAGGATGGCGTTGGCAAATATCCGGCGCTTGTTGGCCAGCGTTTCCCCTTCGGTCAGGCCGAGGAAAAAGGGGAGGTTCCCGGGCGAATCGGTGATGATGAAGAGGGCGACGACCGATTTAAGGAACGGGAAGAAAAAAGCTTCCATTAGCGCATGAACGGCGGCAGGTCGAAGGTATTATCTTTCCCCGCGGCCGGGGCCGGGCTGTTCGCGGCCTGGCCGACCCGCGCCCCATGGCGGAAGGGGAGCGCTTCCCGCTCGCGATTGGCGGTCGGTTTAAAGCCGGTGGCGATGACCGTGACGACCACGTCACCCTGCAGTTTTTCGTCAATGGTCGCGCCGAAGATGATGTTGGCATCGGGGTCGCCGGCGTTGTAGATGACCTCGGCCGCTTCGTTGACCTCGTAGAGGGTGAGGTCGGAACCGCCGGTGACGTTGAAGATGATCCCTTTGGCGCCGGTGATCGTCTCTTCCAGGAGCGGGGAGGAGATGGCCGCTTCGGCCGCTTCGGTGGCGCGATTCTCGCCGGAGCCGGTGCCGATCCCCATCATCGCGGAGCCGGCCTCGAACATGATGGTCCGGACGTCGGCGAAGTCCAGGTTGATGAGCCCCGGCACGATGATCAGGTCGGAGATCCCTTTGACCCCCTGGCGGAGGACGTCATCGGCGATCTTAAAGGCCTCGATAATGGAGGTTTTTCTCTCGACTACTTGCAAAAGCTTGTCGTTGGGAATGACAATGAGGGCGTCGACTTTTTCCTTGAGGAGGGCGATCCCCGATTCCGCCTGGGAAATGCGGACCGGTCCCTCAAAACGGAACGGCTTGGTCACGACGCCGACGGTCAGGCAGCCGAGCTCTTTGGCGATCTCGGCGATGACCGGCGAAGCGCCGGTGCCGGTGCCTCCTCCCATGCCGGCGGTCAGGAAGACCATATCGGCCCCTTCCAGGGCGAGGCGGATGTCGTCGCGGCTCTCTTCGGCCGCTTTCTGGCCGACTTCGGGGTTCGAGCCGGCCCCTAAGCCGCGAGTCAGCTTCAGTCCGAGTTGCAGCTTATGGTCGGCCAGGGAGACATTAAGCGCCTGCAGGTCGGTATTACAACCCCAGAATTCAACGCCCTTGACGCCGCCGCTGATCATCCGGTTGACCGCGTTGGTCCCGCCGCCGCCGACGCCGAAAACTTTGATCGTCGCGAAACCCTGGCCGTTATTTGCTGAGTGCATTGTCCCTTTATTTTAACACAGGTTCCGATAAAATCAACTGTCCGGACTTACTTATATTTTATGACGGGATTATCGGGATAGCGGACGTCGATATACTCTACCGCCGGCCAGTTTCCCTCGACCGCCGGGAGGAGCGCTCGAAAGACCGCCAGCTTCCGCTTGATCTCTTCATTGCGGCCGAGCTTGACGCGGAGGAGGTCGTCGAGGAGAAAATTGATCTTTTCGTAATCGCTGATCTCGGCATGGAGATTGCGGGCGCCAAGCATGGGGGAGAGCTCACCGATCACCTGGCCGGCCAGCTCGGCGGCCCGGGGATCGACCTGTTCCCCTTCGGCTGTCCCCCGGGCGGAGAAGACCGGCAGTTCCGTCATCTTCGGGATGTTGAAGGTCAGGTTGGCGCTACGGTTCAGGATGTATCCCTCGCGGTCGATGATCGCCGAGCGGCCGTTGAGGAGGAGGACGGCAAAGGGCCGGCGTTCACTGATCCGGATCAGGACGGTGGCCGGCGGGATCCGGTAGATATGGAACTCCTTGATGGCGGTGATCTTTTTCAAGTTGTCGCGGACCCGGGCGAAGCTGGTCAGAAAGAGGTTCTCGGCCACGGGGACGCCGGAGAGGTCGCGGACCTCCTCGGCGGAGAGGAGATTGGCGCCGTTGACGACGACATCCTGGATCCGCCAGATCGGCAGGGCCAGGATATAATATGTAGCCAGGCTAAACAGAACGGCTCCGGCCAGGAAGAGGAAAAGTTTAAAGCGGAACGAGCGCTTTTTTTTAGTACGCGCTTTCAAGTATCTTGACCACCAATTCGTCGAAGGAGAGGCCGGCCGCTTTGGCTTCGGCCGGCAGGTCGGACTGCTCGGTCATCCCCGGGATAGAATTGAGCTCGGTGACGTAGGGAATATGGTCGCGGGAAACGATCATGTCGACCCGCGAAACGCCGTAACAACCGAGGGCGCGGTGGGCGGCGAGGGCGATCTCCTGGACCCGCTTATAAAGCGGTTTAGGCAGCCGGGCCGGGAGAATAAATTCGGTCAATCCCGAAGTGTATTTGGCCTCAAAGTCGTAGAAGTCATGGCGCGGAACGAGCTCGAGGACCGGCAGGGCCTGCAGGTCGTCCTCCCGGCCGATCACGCCGACCGTGATCTCGCGTCCCTTGATGAATTCCTCGACAAAAACGTGATGATAATCATGGACGGTCTTGGCGAGGACCCGCTCCAGGTCGTCCTCTTTTTTGACCAGCGAGACGCCAAGACTTGATCCCTCGGAGACCGGTTTGACGACGAGCGGAAAGGGGAAGACCCGTTTGAGCTTGTCGGCTTGCGGCCGGACCTCGGAATTCGAGTCGATCTCAAAATAGCGCGGGGTAGGGAGCCCCGAGGCTTCAAGGATTTTTTTTGCCGCCAGCTTGTTCATGGCCAGGGCTGACGCCAGCACTTTGGAGCCGGTGTAGGGGATATTGGCGATCTCGAGCAGGCCCTGGACCGTCCCGTCCTCGCCGTATTTGCCATGGAGGGCGATATAGACGAGGTCGATCTTCTTTTTCTTCAACTGGGTGACGAGGTCGTCGGAGAGATCGAACATCGTGACGTTGAATTTCTGTTTCTTCAGCGATTCAAAAACCCGCTTGCCCGAGCGGAGGGAGACTTCTCTCTCTCCCGAACGTCCGCCGCAAAGAACAGCGATCTTTTTGCTTTTAAGGTTTTTCATCTTTGTGAACTTCGTGCCTTTGTGACTTGGTGGTTAAATCTTACTAATTTTACCACAAAGACACGAAGACACAAAGAACACGAAGGGCATATGAAAATATCTAAAAAGAATTATTCCGAAGATTAGAAGATTATTTGTAGGAAGGATTTGCTTGGATCAATATTTCATCCATTTTTGAGAATAGGATTCTACGAAAAACGGGCGGGATAACTTCAAACGGAAGAGCAGACCCGAGACCACCTTTTAAAATTGTTATTTGCCCCTCGATTATTAGATCTTCAACGACCTCTATATGAGCGGGATTCCCTTTACGGTCAAAAGATATACGAACTGTATTTGGAGGAAGGTACAATTCTTTTTGTCTTTGAAGCGTGCGGGTGAGATCGGTCAGCTTTATTTCGGTTTTTATTGGTCTTGCGTTGCGCGGCAGAGCAAGTTTTACTTTAGCTTGTTGCTTTGGAACAAGTTTTTCCCAATCGGGAATATCCCCCAGGATTTCCTCCACCGGGATCATTAGCCCTTTAACCAAGGTAGATTCTGTCACAGAGTAGTCTGTCCCAGAATAATAATTAATAGCACACATCATAGGAACAAGCATTTTTGAATTTGGGAAAAGCGGCTGCCAGTTTATTTCCAACCTGCCATCCTCTGCGCAGCAGATGGTTTGCCCCGCTCCAAAGGCGAAGCCAGCCTCGTTAATGGGTCGCGCCAGGATTCCTTTTTTGACACGGCCGGAGGGATAGAGGCGGATCTCTTTGTCCCCCTGGTACCATCTCCCATCAATATTTGCGTCGGAAAGAAGGGTCCCCTTCACTGGAACGCCACTTTTTCTAATTTCAATGCCGGTCCCATCCTTAAAAATAACTTTCTGATTATTAATTATAAGTTCCGTGTCCTTTGCTAACGTCCCTTCACAGCCGGAAGAATCCACAAAAGTATTTTTTCCGCCCTTAAAAGAGATTCTCTGGCCGTTAATTACAAGTTCCGTATCTCCTGCTAATGTTCCAAAATAACCCGAAAGAATAACTTGAAAAAATTCTCCGCCTTTAAATGGAACTCTCTGGTTATTAATTAAAATATCTGCGTTCTGCGCTAATGTCCCTGATAAGTTAGATAATGGTTCAGTGTAATAAAATTCTGTGTATCCTTTAAAAATTATTTTTTGTTGGTTAATATTAAATGTTTGATCTTCAAGGGGCAACCTGATGATTCCGGAAATTCCATTCTTAGCGGACCAATATACTGCCTCTCCGGTTTTTATGGCCAGGGAATTGCCAGCTATAGGCAAAGAGATGTCGAATGCCAATTCCCCCTTTAATTCAGCATTATCAAAATCATGCGAAATCGAATTGTTTGATGGCAATAAAGGCCCATGGAAGCGCATTTCTGTTCCCGTTCGAAAAGTTATTCTCCTATTATTTTCCGCAATTATTGTAATATCTCGAGCTAATTTCCAACAATATATAAAATTTTTACCAGAAGGGGAAAAAAGTGTTTTGGGCCCACAATTTGTAAATAAGATTTTTTGGTTTTCAATTAGTTGGCGAAATATTTGAGGCAACGAGCCGGATAAAACAACTCCGCTTCCCGACATCTGTGCCTTCGGTTGATAATCAGGCCTGGAAATAGTTGATGGGGAACAGCCTGCCGCCGCCAAAGCAATTGAGGCCGGAGCGGCAAATTGTCTTAAAAATATTTTACCTATATTCATTTTTATCCTTCTGGCTATCTCCGGTTTGATTTATTAGCTGATCTGTTATAATATTATCGACAAAAGGCAGGGAAATTTCACATGGTTTACAAGATAACTTTAATTCCCGGCGACGGGATCGGGCCGGAAGTTTCGGACGCGGCGCGGCGCTGTGTTGACGCGACCGGGGTCAAGATCGACTGGGAGATCGCCGAAGCGGGGGCCGATGTCATCGGTAAATACGGGACGCCTCTGCCGGAATCCACATTAGCTTCGATCCGGAAGAACAAGGTTGCCCTCAAGGGACCGCTGACCACGCCGATCGGGACCGGTTTCCGCTCGGTCAATGTCGCCATCCGCAAGGAACTTGATCTTTACGCCTGTTTACGGCCCACCAGGTCTTATAAAGGGGTCCGCTCAAGATACGCCGACATCGATCTGGTCATCGTCAGAGAAAACACCGAAGACCTCTATGCCGGCATTGAATTTGAAGAGGGGAAGCCCGAGACTAAAACTTTGATCGCGGAGATCGAAAAGCTCGCCAAAAAGAAGATCAAGCCCGATTCGGGGATTTCCATCAAGCCGATCTCGATTAGCGGGTCCAAACGGATTGCCAAGTTTGCGTTTGAATACGCCGTCAAGCACGGCCGCAAAAAAGTTACCGCTATTTCCAAAGCGAACATCATGAAATTCACCGACGGGCTCTTCTTCAAGGCGGCCCAGGAAGTGGCCAAGGAGTACGCGGGGAAGATCGAGTATGAAGAGCGGCTGATCGACAATATGTGTATGCAGTTGGTCCAAAAACCGGAGCTCTACGATGTCCTCTGCCTGCCGAACCTCTACGGCGACATCTTGTCCGACCTTTGCGCCGGCCTGATCGGCGGCCTGGGGATCGCCCCGGGGGCAAATTTAGGCGAGGGGATCGCCGTCTTTGAAGCGATCCACGGTTCCGCGCCGAAATATACCGGCCAGAACAAAGTCAATCCGGTGGCGATGATCTTGTCCGCCGTGCTGATGCTTAATTATCTGGGGGAGAAAGAAGCCGCGCAACGCTTGGATGCCGCGGTGGCTAACGTTATCGCCGAGGGGAAGAGCGTAACTTATGACTTGAAACCCGACCGGAACGACCCAACAGCTGTCGGGACTTCACAGATGGCTGACGCGATCATCGCTGCCCTCTAGCTCCTAATCTCCGGAACACCAGTCGGTCCCCGGAAAGATCAGTTCCGGATCGGTTCTGACAGTGATCCCTCGCTGATCAAGCAGTTCCATCGCTCCAAAAACACAGCCTGCCCGCTTTTGTTTTCCATTAACATAGCCAAGCTCGCCCATGACCCACAACTTGAAGACGCCGAGCCGGCTGACAGCTTCGGTCAGCCTCGACCAGGCAGTCGCCGAGTCCGGCTCGTCCGGCCAGTCGGGTTCGGGATCATTTTTTCTGGTCGGCACCTCGATGGCCAAGCGCGATCTTAGCTTGATCGAGCTCAATCTCGCCCTGGTGGCGGCCTCGTCGCCCCGTCCGATCAAGATCAAAAGCGGCCAATCGAGAGTTTCCAATCTCGTCCTGACGCGGTCGCAATAATTGAGATAGACCGGTCGCGGGATATCGATCCTGATGGAGTCATACAAATTTTCTTCACGGTACAATTCGCTGACGGCTTTCCCGATCCGCCTGATGATCCCGCTGGGCGGGGATTCTTGATCATAAATGTGCAGGTCGGAAAACCAGGGGTGAACCACCGCCATCATCCGACCCTGGTTGCGGTTGATAGCCTCCCTGACCCTGGAGAATTCGCTGTTGCGGGCGGGCAGGGCCCGGCATAATGACGAAACGTGAATAAGTTGACCTGACATGCCTTATTATCGTCAGGCTGGGCAAAAAAGTTTCAGCCGATTTGTTTGCGGGCCGGATGGTGACGGCGCGCCCGGGGCTTTGCCGCTGTGCGGCGCACTGAGGGTCGTTTGATCGTTCGCTTCTTGAAGGCTCTCCTTTTGAGCGCAGTTTTTTTCACCGGGCGTCCGTTGCGCCTGACGATAGCCGCCCGTTTCGCCGGTCGGGGATCGAGCACTTTTTCGCCGGTATATTCTTCATAAGCCGCGCGGGAGAGCTCATTAATTAAGATTCGCGCTTCGCGAACTTTCGGGAAACCCCAGGTAAAGATCGAGAGAATATAATCCCCTTTTTTGGTGTAAACGATCCCGACGTCGTTCAGGATCCCCTCCAGCTGGCCGGTTTTATTGGCGACGTAGGTCCCGGGGGGGACGCCGCGCCAGATCCCCCAGCGGTAGCGCTGGTAATTCATCCAGGTGATCATCTGTTTGGCCGCCCCTTTGGTAAACCCGCGGCGGCAATAGATCGCGGCGACGACTTTCGCCATTTCGTCGGGGGTGGTCAGATTATTATTCGTGGCCGGCGGTTCGACCAGCATGGTCGGGTCGATGACCCGGGTTTGGCGCAGGCCGAGCTCTTTTACATATGAATTGATCTCGGTCGTGCCGACCGACAAAACAGCGAGGCGGGTCGCCGTATTGTCGGAGAGAGTGATCATTAGCCGGAGCAGGTTCCAGAGGGTATATTCCTGGCCGGCGGGGATCCAGCGGAGGACGCCGGCCCCCTCGAGCTTGTCGCTCTCCCGAAAGAGGACCTTCTTTTTAAGGTTGAGCTGGCCCAGGTCGGAGAGATGAAGGGCGCAAGCCATGACCGGGACCTTGGCGACCGAAGCGGCGGGATATTCCCGGGAGCCGTTAACGCTTAACTGCCGGCCGCTTTTGAGGTCGAGGAAAGTAAAACCGACCTTATTACCGTAAGGGGCGGTCAGCCGCTGGACGCGAGCGGCCAGGTCGGCTCGAGCTGTTGAGGCGAGGAGGATTAAGCAGAGCAAAGTCATTACCCCTAACCCCTCTCTCCCCTTCCCCCTTATTAAGGGGGAAGGGGACGGGGGATAGGGGTCAAGCGAAAGCTGTTTCGGCCCGTGCATCATTTTTTTATTATAACATATGCTATAATTTCTTCATGCCGATAGTCAAAATAAGTTTATGGGCCGGGCGGGACGCCGAGCTGAAAAAGAAACTGATCGAGAACGTGACCAAGACGGTTTGCGAGACGGTTAAATGCCCGCCCGAGGTGGTCATTGTCGTGCTGGAAGATATTCCGAAAGAAAATTGGGGTCAAGGAGGAAAACAAGGTGGCTGAATTATTTGCCAAGCTTAATGCCGATCTGATCGCCGCGATGAAGGCCAGGGACGAGCTCCGTCTCTCCGTTATCCGGATGATGAAGAGCAAGGTCCTCTACGTTAACGCCCGCGGCGATCTGCCGGAAGCGGACGTGATCAAGATCGTGACCAAGTACGGCAAGGATATCAAGGAGTCGATCGAGGAGTTTAAGAAAGTCGGCCGCGCGGTCGAAGTTGCCCAAGCGGAGAAAGAGCTGGCGATCGTCCAGTCGTATCTCCCCAAAGAGCTAACCCCGGACGAGATCAAAGGGTTGGTGCAACAAGCGATCACGGAGACTGGCGCTGTTTCGATCAAAGAGATGGGGAACGTCATGAAGGCGGTCCTGGCCAAGGCCCCGGGGGCGGACGGCAAGATCGTCAGCCAGTTTGTCCGGGAACTTCTAAAGTAAAATGGAATTGGCGGGCCTGATCGCCGTCGGCCTGGCGGCCGGGACGCTAAGCGGCCTCCTCGGTGTCGGCGGGGCGACGATCCTGATCCCCGCTCTCGTCCTCCTCTATAGTATGACCCAGCACATGGCCCAGGGAACCTCGCTGGCTGCTTTACTGTTACCGGTCGGTATTTTGGCTGTGCTGAAGTACCACCAGGCGGGAAATATTAACTGGAAGTTCGCGCTGTTGATGGCGCTCGGTTTCCTGATCGGCGGCTACATCGGCGCCCACTTCGCCCAACCCTTGCCCGATGCCTTCCTTAAAAAGATGTTTGGGGCGTATCTCCTGGTGATCGGGTTGCAGATGATCTTTTTTAGTTAAGGAGCAAAACATGGTCAAGGTAAATGAATATTTTGGCGGTCAGGTCAAATCGCTGACGATCAATTCGCTCGATGGCCGGGAGACGGTCGGCGTGATGGAGACCGGCGATTACGAGTTCGGGACCGAGGGCAAGGAAAGAATGAACGTCATTTCGGGTTCGATGACCGTTAAACTCCCCGGAAAGAACGATTGGCAGGTCTTTTCCGAGGACTCTAAGTTCGAGGTCCCGGCCAATTCAAAATTCCAGGTGAAAGTCATCGCGGACGCCGCTTATCTTTGCGAGTATTTATGATCAAGCTTCCCGCTCCCAAGGAGCTCGGTAAAAAAAGCGTCCTGGCGGCGCTGAAAGCAAGAAAGACGGTTCGCGAGATCAGCGGCAAAAAGCTTTCCCTCCAGCTCCTATCCAATCTCCCCTGGGCGGCAGATGGCGTTAACCGGAAAAAAGGTCCTTTTGGCATTCCCGGGCGAACGGCCGGCTCGGCGAGCAACTCGCAGGAGATCGACCTTTATGTCGCGCTGGAAGACGGGGTTTATCTCTATGAAGCGATCCCACATCAGCTCACTCCAGTCGTCTCCGGCGACCTCCGTCCTCTGGCGATCAATAAAGGGCAGGGGAATCTCGGCGCCAACGCTCCGGCGCGGATCATTTACGTGGTCGATCTCGATAAATTGACCCATTCGAAGGGGTATATGGAGCCGGGGTTGAAGGACGAGGAGGTCCAAAAGTCGTATTATTATGTTGATACCGGCTGGATCGCGGGAAACCTTGCCGCCTACGCCGCCTCGCAAGGTCTAACGGCCTGGTTCCATAACTGTCAGAAGGGGGCTTTGGCTGAAAAGTTGAAGTTGAACTCGAATCAACGGGTCCTGTTTGCACAGACGGTTGGATGGGTGGAACGAGGAAGTATTTAAGGGGGTAGAAGTTGCATAGAAGATTTGGCCTGTTGGACAGATTGTAGTGGCACAGTCCTAATTTAAATAAGGAGTAATACAATGGAAATTAAATCAATTGATAAGACCGTCGATGAGTTATTGGCATCAAATTATTATTGCATTCCAAGATTCCAAAGGCCTTATTCTTGGGATCAAGAAAATATTATGGATTTTTGGAATGATTCGATCGCTGATAGAAAGTCTAATGACGATTATTTTATTGGATCAATGGTGGTGTTCCCAGGCAATAATGGATATTTGAATGTTGTTGATGGGCAACAGCGCCTGACTTCAATTATAATGTTGCTTTGTGCATTGCGTAACGTATTTGAGGAAGAATCGTTTAATGAGTACGCCCTCGGTACTCAAAATATTATAGAAAAAGTAAACAACAAAAATCAAAAACAATTTGTTTTGAAGACCGAAACCTCATACCCTTATTTTCAAGAAAACATTCTTAAGTATAAAAGCAGCGGCGAACCCATTTCCGTTAAGCCGGAAGAAATTAATATTAAAAATGCTTACGAACTATTGACCAAATTGATACGCGATTCAATCGTGGCAGTTAAGGGTACCCCTTCTATGGGAGCGGAAAGATGCAAGTCAGAAATTGAGAAGTTGCTGACTTCTATTAGAGATAAAATATTATCTCTAAAACTGATATTTATTAAGCTAAAACAAGAGGATGACGCATACATCATATTTGAAACTCTAAATACAAGAGGTAAAGATTTAACAATATCGGATTTACTTAGGAACTTTATTACAAAAAATATTAGGCCAGAGACAACAGATGTTGATAGCGCAAAAATGACCTGGGAAAAGATAAAAGATGTTATCAATGGATCGTCTGCGGAAATAGATGTTGATACCTATATTCATCACTATTGGCTTTCAAAATATAGCTATTTGCCATCAAAAATGCTTTTTAAGGAGATTAGGTTAGTAATTAAAGGGCCTGAAGTTCAAGCATTCTTGGATGATCTTTATCTTAATGCAGATTATTATCGCCAAATACATGAGACTGGTTACATAAAATGGAGCCAAGAAGAGGGCGCAATAAAAGCTTCTTTAAATGCGTTGCAAGTATTTAAAGTAAAGCAACAAGTGCCCCTGATATTATCAGTCCTGCGTTCATATCGAGCAAAAAGTTTGAAAATAAAAAACGTTCAAGATATATTTACAGCAATAGAGAATTTTCATTTTATTTTTACTGCGGTAACTTCAACGCGCTCATCAGGCGGAATATCTGCTATGTATGTTAAGGCGGCAATAGATGTTGATAACGCCAAAACATCAGAAGAGAAGGTCAGATTGCTCCGCGACTTTAAGGCGAAATTGAGGGAAAGAATCCCCAGTATAGATGAATTTAGAATTGCTTTTAATGAAATATATTATACTGAATCAATGACTAAGCAGAAGCAGATTGTAAAATATATATTAACAAAATACCATATCAACTATTTTAATGCATTGCCAATAGATAAGGAAAAGACAACAATTGAGCACCTCGCTTCTCAGCGCTTGATTTCTGATGGCTTACCTGAACAAGTATGTGGCAAGTTGGGGAATTTAATTTTGGTTACTAAAGAGGCAAATAGCGAGCAACTGAAAAGTAAAAGCTTCAAGGATAAAGTAAAAATGCTTAAAAAAAGCAAATATCCTTTAGATGAATATTTGGAAAAAACCAAAATATGGAATGGGGAAACAATAGGAGAAAGAACGAATATTATGGCAGACGAGGCATATAATAATATATGGAAAATATCATAAGCGCTTCTTCATATAAACAGTAGGTATATTACTAAATTGCTTTTATTAAATAGAGTCTGCGACGCCGCATAATTTGATGTTTTTATATGTTTGGGTCCAGACAGCGGGGGATTACTTCTTACCTCTATCAGATATTAGCTCTCCGCCAACCCCGACATTCTCCGGCGGGTTTTCGGTGACAGTGTGAAACACAGAAAATATGAATATTATCTGTATCTGTAACATTAGCCTCTTATCGAACATTTAAATGGAGGGGAAGAAAATATTAAATTGTGACGATTATTTATTAGGGAATAAATGTTTAACGGCAACGTTTAGCATAATAGTAATTTGAACAATTGTGGAAATAAGTAGTAGCTTAAAGCTCCACTCCTCAAGAATAAATAGTTTTGTTGCCTGGAGGCCAGTAAAAACAAAAACCACGATTGTTTCTATGGCTAGAAAACAAAACAATATAATAAGTGTTATCCTTTTAAGATGAATATCTTGCGCAAAAGATTCGTTCTCAAGCTCTTTGTGCCGATAAGCTGCCTTATCTTCGACGGGTTCGGGTTTAATGCCATAACTAGGAATCCTTATATGCGATGTTCCTATTAATTCAGTAGCATATTGTTTTATGAGATCATTGATCTTACTATCGTTTAATTTAGCCATTATTATATTGCCAGGCCCAACTTCCCCAATCGGATGCTCATTGCTATTACAGAAACATTAAAAACTTTCGCGCATTCTTCTATGTTATTGAGTTTTGCCCACACTGTTCGCACTAATTTCTCCGGCATAAGAAGTACTGCGGCAAAATTGTTTGCTTCTCTTTCAATCTGATTAGTTGTTATAGAATCCGCTCTAAAGAGGGCGCTATTGCTATCGAGTAAATCTTCATAATCAACAATAATGTTGCTGCTTTTGATTTGTTCTTTATGTAGAAAATAATGACCAATTTCATGCGCGGTAGTAAAATATTGTCTAGTAACTGGCTTTTGTTTATTTACTAATATTAAATATTTATTAACATCATTATTTAAAACAATCGCGCCAGACACATTTTCAGGCAATTTATAGGAATCAAGTATTTTTAGATCTGATTTGTCTTGTAGAATATTCTCAAAGGGGAAGGGTGATAAGCCATCGGGGTTATATTTACAAGCTATTTCTTCCGCTTCTGTGGAAATTTCAGCTAATGATGCCATGTTGAAGCCCCTTTATTGTTATTATACATCAAAGTGATATGTGTGAAAAGAAAACGCATAAGTACGCAGAGAGTATTCAAGACTAATTACGTATTCCAACCACCTTCATCGACAGTCATACAGCAGACGAGGTTAATCGTCCTAGCTAATGACTTCCCTACTTCTTCTGCCTATCCGCTATCAAAACCCCGCCAACTCCCACATTCTCCGGCGAGGTTTCGGTGATCGTGACGACGTAGGCCTGGCGAGGGAATTTATAAGCCTTTTCCATCGCATCCGTCACTTCCTTGACCAGCGCCCGCTTTAGTTCCACACTCTCGATCTTCGGTCCGGTAATTTCCGCGCTTGGCATAGAAATACTACCTCCTTAAACTGGTTAAAAAGCTGCTTTTATCAAAAGGGGCTGACTGTGGTTATTTTCCCGTTGGGCAGTTCAAAGTAGATCTTTTCATGCTTCACGTAAACGTTAGCAATGCCTTTTTTGCGGTTCTTATCTTGAGCTATTTTAACCGCGCGATTACCAATTCGGAGCATTTCGAGGAAAAATTCAAGAGTTTTGCTTGTCATTGGTTATTTGCCCTTTTTAAAAAGATTGAACAGGCTGTCATCCATGATCTCAAAGCCCGACTTTCCTCCGGCGGCCACTGGAACAAGCCTCTCCATGCCATTATAGAGTATTGTCCATTCATCCGCAATATCTTTATAGATACGCCAAAAATTCTCTTTGCTTCGATAAAATCGCCTAATAACATCCTCTTTTGGAACATCGTGGCCCCCGGCTTCTACCCTGACTTTTATCCGCTCGAGCGCGACTTTGGGATTATCCACAAAAATATATATAATTGAAACGCGATAACCAAGTCTTTTAACTTTTTTGACCGTTTTTGCAAGAGAGCTGCCTGATAGGGTGGACTCTGCCGCGATGGACGCTTTTCTATCGATCGCTTTGTCCATTATTTTAATGAACATTTTTCCCGCACTTATTCTGCTTTTGGCTTTAATCGCGATCAGGTCAGCATTCAAGAATTCAAGCGAATATTCTTTAAGCAATTCATTCGCCACAGTTGTTTTGCCTGTGCCATTGGCGCCGGCCAAAACTATGAAACGTTTAGTTCTTTTATCCATACTTTTATTTCTTTTATTCGGTCTTCGAAATATACTTCTCCGGCTCCTTCTTGAACGCTTCCATATCGGGCTTATTACAAAAATAGTACTTTTGCCCTTTATATTCCGCGATCCATTTAGCCGTCTTTTCGTCTACCGTCATGCCGCAAACGAGATCAATTGCCATGTTAAAGCCTCCTTTTAGACATCTATTCCCAAGAACTGCCTAATGATCAAGCCGATCACGAAGCTTAAAAAGGCGACACCGAGACTTATGGCCAGCATTTCGGCGAAGCGGCGGGGGAAGGCCACCTCTTTGACCACCGAATAATAATAATTAAAGAGCCCGATCATGATGACGGCGGTCAGAAGCGTGAAGAGGATAGCGATGAATGGGCTATTCAGCAATAAGAATGGGAGGACGAGAAAAGAGACGACGATAAAATAGGTCAGCCCGGTGTAAAACGACGCCCGGAGGGGGTTCATGTGGCCGTCGACCTTGGCGGAGAGATATTCCGAAGCGGCCATGGAGAGCGCGGCCGCGACGCCGGTGATCAGCCCGGCGACGCCGACTAGTTTTCCGTTCTGCAGGGCAAAGGTCAGGCCGGCGAGGGTGCCGGTCAGCTCGACCAGCGCGTCATTCATCCCCAGCACCACCGCGCCGATATATTTCAGCTTCTCCTCGTCGATCAGCTTGACCAGCTCGTTCTCGTGACCGCTCTCGTCCTTGATTATCTGCTCGATCTCGGGAAGAATGCCGATCATCCGCCGATAAACTTCCTGCGCCCCTTTTTCGCCGTTCTCCATCAGCTTGATACTAAAAGTGATGCCAAATATCCGGGCGAGGAAAAGATACCACCAGATTTTAAAACGGTTCGGTTTAACATCCTGTTTGGTGTAGCTTTTATATACATTATAATGCCGGAGCTCGTCGGCGGATATTTTAGCAATAATTGAACGATTGTTGTCGGTCTTGGCCAAGGCGGAAAGCCGAGCGTAAATAAGATGCTCGCTGATCTCGTTCTTTTGAAAATTCAGCAGAAGCCCAATGGTTTTGCGGCCGAGCTGTCCGGTTGACGGGGAATTATTGTTCATGGCCCACATTATACCCCTTGTTGTTGCAACATTGAATGGCGTTAGGTATAATCCGGGCACTATGAAAATACAGATCATCATGGGAAGCACCAGACAGAACCGCTTCAGCGAGAAACCGGCCCGTTGGTTATTCGAGCTGGCCAAGACGAGGACTGATTTTGAATTTGAACTCCTCGATCTGCGCGATTACCCCCTTCCTTTCTATGACGAAGCGCTTCCGCCGGCGATGCTCAAGGGAAATTATTCCAGCGAGATCGCCAAACGGTGGGCGAACAAGATCGGAGAAGGGGACGGCTACATTATAGTGACCCCGGAATACAATCACGGTTATCCGGGAGTGCTGAAAAACGCGCTCGATACGGTCGCCGTCGAGTGGGGGAAGAAACCGGTCGGTTTTGTCAGCTATGGCAGTGCCATGGGGACGCGCTCGGTCCAGCAGTTGCGGCAGGTGGCGATCGAACTCCGGCTGGTCCCGATCGAAGCGGCCTTGCAGGTCCCGATCGATATCTTTCGGGCGGGGTTGGCCCAAAAAGAGGGGGACTTTAACGCTCTCTTTGAGCCGATGAAGCCGTTCGCGAACACTTTTCTCGACCAGATGGCCTGGTGGACAAAGGCCTTGCAGAGCGTTCGATAGAGCGACGGCCTAACATCCAACTTCAAACCTCAAACTTCAAAACAAATCCAAAATATCAAAAATTAAATACTAAATATTTTGGTATTTATGATTTGTTAATTGCCTTTTGTTTTGAAGTTGGATGTTGGAGGTTTGAGGTTAAGACGGCAGCGTAGCGATAGCCTTTGCTAGTCTGGCAATGACCTTTTCTTTTCCGATTATCTCCACCACATCATACATCGGCGGGGTTTCGGAGCGGCCGGAGAGGGCGAGGCGGCAGGGGTGGATTATTACTCCGAGTTTAACCTTCATTTCCTCGGCTAAACCTTTAAAGATCGGCTCGATGTTTTCTTTGGTGAACGGCTCGAGTTTTTCCAGGCGCCCTTTTAGCGTGGTCAGGATTTGCTTGGCGTGCGGTGTTTTAAAGTGCTTCTCGACCCCTTTCGGGTCATAGTCAAATTCGTCCCGGAAAAAGTAGGACGATAACTCGACGATATCCTTGATCAGGACGAGCCGGTCCTGGAAAACGAGGACAACTTTTTTCAGATACTCTAATTCAATTTTGCCGTAGGCGTCGAGCAGCAGCCCTTCGCAGAGATCGACCAGCCGCTCGGGTAAGATCTTCCGGATATACTGGCCGTTGAGCCAGTTGAGCTTGTCCAGATCGAAAATTGCCGGGTTCTTGGTGACGCCGTCGAGCCCGAACTTTTCGATCAGCTCCAGGCGGGTGAAGACCTCTTGGTCGCCATGTCCCCAGCCGAGCTTGGCGATGTAATTGAGCATCGCTTCGGGGAGATAACCCATCGCGCCATAGTCGACGACCGAGGTCGCCCCGTGGCGCTTGGACAGCCTGGCCCGGTCCCTGCCGAGGATCATCGGGATATGGGCAAAGCGAGGGAGGCTCCAGCCGAATGCCTGGTAGAGCAAGATCTGTCGCGGGGTGTTGGAGAGGTGGTCATCACCGCGGATGACGTGGGAGATCTCCATCAGGTGGTCGTCAATGACGCAGGCGAAGTTATAGGTCGGAAAACCGTCGGACTTCAAGATGACGAAATCATCGAGCACCTCGTTCTTGAAGGTGACCGGGCCGCGGACCATATCATCAACGACCGTCTCCCCGACCGGGGTCATCAGGAAACGGATGACGCGCGGTTGGCCGGCGGCCAGTTTTTGCTTGATCTCGTCTTCGGCGAGCTTGCGGCAGTGGCCGTCATAGCGCGGCGCTTCTTTGCGTGCTTCAGCCTCTTCCCGTTTTTTCTTCAGCTCCTCGGGCGTACAAAAGCAATAGTAAGCTTTGCCCTCTTTGACTAACTGATCGGCATGTTTTTGGTGCAGGGCGAGCCGTTCGGTCTGGTAGTAGGGGCCGTGAGGACCGGCGACACTCGGCCCTTCGTCCCAGTCCAGCCCGAGCCAGTCCAGCCCGTGGAGGATCGCCTTGACCGCTTCGGCGGTCGAGCGTTCCTGGTCCGTATCCTCGATCCGGAGGATGAACTTCCCCCCGTGGTGGCGGGCGAAGAGCCAGTTGAAAAGGGCGGTGCGGGCGCCGCCGATGTGCAGATTGCCGGTGGGCGAAGGGGCAAAACGTACGCGTACCATAACCAGGATTATAACACGCCGGCTTCGCGGGAGACGATGATGTAATGGACCTTTTCGGGATAGACCAGGCCGAGCGCCTGGGCTTTCTTTTCGATCAGCGGCAGGTCCTCGCCCCGGGCGGCCTGGCTGTCGAGCTGGCGCCGGCGGCTGATCGTCTCGTTCAGCTTGATCTTTTGGTCGTTGATCCGGTAGGTCAGGTTGATGTTCTGGGCGTAAATGAAGAGGTGGACCCCGGCGAGCAAAAGAAAGACGAGGAGGGTCGAAACAGCCAGGCGGAAATCTTTATTTCGGTTCATAACTTTTCGGCGGCCCGCAGTTTGGCGCTCCGGGCGCGCGGGTTCTCCTCTCTTTCCGCTTCAGTCGCGGCCAGTGGTCTTTTGGTCAACACTTTAAGTTTACCATCTTGGGCGGCCTCGCGGAAAGTGTGTTTGGCGATCCGGTCCTCCAGCGAATGGTAGGCGATGACGACGATCCGGCCGCCCGGTTTTAACAGGGCGATTGAATCGGATAGGGCGGACTTTAGCACATTCAGCTCGTCATTGACCGCGATCCGAAGTCCCTGGAAGACCCGGGTGACCGATTCGCGTTTGCGCCAGGTCGGGATCGCTTTTTCTATCAGCTCTTTTAATTGGCCGGTGGTCGAGAGCGGGCGGGATTTGACGATCGACCGGGCGATCCGGCCGGCAAACCGTTCTTCCCCGTATTCCCCGATGATCTGGGTCAGCTCCTCGAGCGAATAATGATTGGCTAGGTCGGCCGCGGTCATCGCCCCGCCCGGGTCCATCCGCATGTCGAGCGGCCCGTCATGCTGCAGGCTAAAACCGCGGGCCGGCGTGTTGATCTGGTAAGAAGAGACCCCGAGATCGAAGAGGAAGCCGTCGACCGGCTCTTTCAGGTATTTCTTGAGCTGGGAGAAGTTGTCGTGAATATAAGTGATGCCGTCGAACTGTTTTAGCTTCTCTTTGGCGGCTGTGATCGCCTCCGTATCTTGGTCAAACCCAATGATTTTGAGGTTTGAAGTTTGAAGTTTGAGGTTGTAAGTATGTCCCCCGCCGCCCAGGGTGCAATCAACGATCGTTTTGCCGTCGGCTGGGGCGAGGAGTTCCACGACCTCTCGGGCCATGACCGGAGTGTGTTGATAGGGGGTAGCTGTCATGTTAGTATTATAACACTATGCTCCTTGCAGAGATCGTGGCTAGTAAACATCGTGAAGTGGCGGCCCTCCAGGCCCACCTGAACGTCGAGAAAGTCAAAAAAGCCTGCCAGGCCCTCCCCCCGCCGCGCGACTTTGCCCGGCCGTTTGGCCGGGGTAAATTTGCCTTGATCGCCGAAGTGAAAAAAGCCTCACCGTCGGCCGGTGTCATCGTCGAAAAATTCGAACCGGTCTTCCTGGCCAAGCAGTATGAAGAAGCGGGGGCGGGGGCGCTCTCGGTCCTGACCGATGAAAAGTATTTTGGGGGAAAGCTCGGGCATTTGAAAGAGGTGAAAGACCCGACCACTATCCCGGTCCTGCGCAAGGACTTTATTATCGATGCCGCGCAGATCTATGAGTCGAGGGTCGCCGGGGCCGATGCCATCCTCCTGATCGTCCGGTTGCTCTCCGACGCTCAATTAGCGGAATATCTTGACCTGGCCCGCACCCTTCAGCTAAGCTGTTTGGTCGAGGCCCATGACGAGCCTGAAGTGGAGCGGGCGCTGAAGTCCGACGCCGAGATCATTGGCCTGAACAACCGCGATTTGGACACGCTAGCCGTTGACCTCCAAACCAGCCACCGCTTGCTGGACAAGTTCCCGGAATTGCGGGCGCGGGTCGTCATTGCCGAAAGCGGGATCAAAACGGGTGAAGAGGCCAGTAGTTTGCGGGCGAAAGGGGTCTCCGGGCTCCTGGTCGGTGAAAGCCTCCTCCGGAGCGGCGATATCGCAGCCAAAATAAAGGAGTTGCTGGGATGAGAAAGTTGCTCGCGCTGGTTGGAGTGGTCGTTCTCTGTTCCGGAGTCCTGGCGATGGGGGAATTGCCCACGACGACCGAGGTCATCAATCCGACCGTTGAATACTCGCGGGATTACGGCCTCCCTGGTTCGGGCGAACGGCAATTCTATTTCCCCCAGGATGTTAAGGTGCCGCTGGTCGGCAATCTGGAAACAGGACTGGGGGATATGTTCATCACCGATACCGGGAATAATCGGGTGGAGCGGCTCGATAGGAGTGGCGGGTTCGTCTCCCAATTCGGCGGCTTTGGCGCGGAGGCCGGCAAATTCAACACTCCGACCGGGATCGCGGTCGACTTTAATTACCGCCTTTATGTCGCCGAGAAGGATAACGACCGGGTCCAGCTCTTCGATATCCGCGGCAACTTCCTTAACTACGTGGCGACCGGCGAATACGGTTACCGCCTCCTGCAAGACCCGGCCGGGCTCGACGTTGATCCGCTGGGGAACTTTTATGTCGCCGACAGCGGCAATGACCGGATCCTCAAGTTTGATGAGTCGGGAAATTTCCTCGGTTTGATCGGCGGGTTCGGCGTCGGGCCGGGCTTCCTTAACCGCCCGACCGATGTCGCTGTTGACCGTGACCGAAGCGTCTTTGTCGTTGATACCGGGAACAACCGGGTCCAGAAGTTCTCGGATGACGGCCGCCCGCTCTTCTCGTTCGGCCGGGGCGGGAGCGGGCCGGGCGAGCTCTTGCTGCCGCAGGGGATCGCGCTGGATAATAAGTTGATCTACATCAGCGATAGCGGTAATAACCGGATCGCGGTTTTTACCCGGCAGGGTAAATTTGTCCTCTCTTTTGGCCGGAAAGGGCTGGGGCGGGGCGAATTCAATAACCCGATCGGCTTATGCGTTGGGAACCAGGGAAAATTGTACGTTGCCGACTCCGGCAACCACCGGATCGTCGAGCTGAAAGTGAGCTATTAGCATGCCTGACTGTCTCTTTTGCAAAATAGTTGGCAAACAGGTCCCGGCCAGTGTGGTTTACGAAGACGATAAAGTGCTGGCCTTCAACGATATCGCGCCGCAGGCGCCGACCCATATCCTGGTCATCCCCAAAGAACATATTTCGGCGCTGGCCAGTGTCACGGACCATGCTATCCTGGCCGAGGTTTTCCGGATAGTTAATCAACTGGCCAGGGAGAAAGGTCTGGTGGCAAAAGGGTTCCGGACGGTCATCAATAACGGCCGCGCCGCCGGCCAGGCGGTCGACCATTTACACGTTCACTTGCTCGGCGGGCGGGATTTTAACTGGCCCCCGGGGTAACGAAGGAGGAGAAAATATGGACTTTGGTAAATTAGGAAAAATGGCGGAGATGATGAAACAGGCGAAGCAGTTGAAAGACGAAATGTCACGGGCCAGGTATGAGTCCGAAGCGAACGGCGTTAAAGTCGTGATCAACGGCGAGATGGAGATCAGGGAACTGTCTATTCCCGCGGAAATGACCGATCAGCGCCGGATCGAATCATCGGTCAAAGACGCGGTCAATCGCGGCCTGAAAACCGCCAAAGAAGACATGGCCAAAAAGATGTCGAAGCTGACCGGCGGCTTGCAGCTCCCCGGAATGTAATGCGGTTAAATATTCGGGTCGTCCCCAACGCCAAACGGAATAAAGCGGTAGAGGAACCCGGCCGCCTCAAAGTTTACCTGACCGCGCCGGCCATCGAGGGGAAGGCCAATAAGGCCTTGCTCGAATTTCTGGCGGAGCATCTTGGCGTCAAACGTTCGGCCTTAACGATCATTCGCGGCGCCAAGAGCCGGGATAAGATCGTCGAGTACGCCCCCCCCCGCCCCAAACTTTAGGTAAGGGCTTGACAGGCCAGGGACGCGGCGCATACTTTACATAATATAGTTTATATAGTTAATAAGGAGAGAATATGAAAAACAAGATAATTTCCGTGGTCGCGTTTATGGTCCTTCTTTTGGGATCGAGCAGTCTAGCGTTTCAACCGGCTGTTATCGGCGGGATAAGGGACGGCGTGGCGCTGGGGCTAATGGCGGAAAGCGGCCTCACGAACGGAGCGGCGTTAAGATTTGGTTTTGAAGCCAATACGTCAAATACGCCGGGTATTCTCTTTGTTGGCGGAAAATGGTTCCTGACCAATATAAGGGGCGGCTCCCCGATGTTTATGAGCGGCGGCTTGGTGGGATATCTGGGCGATCAGACGTCGGCCGGCCCATATATTTCCCTTGTTTTTGAACGGTTCCTCGAGGTGACTCCTTTGTTCCTGGAAGTTGGTATAGACGTGGTCAAGTCCGGCCGACTGCAGTTTCAGGCGGGATATTTCTTTTAAGGGGGGATGAACATGAGTAAAAGTCTTGGCGGTTTATTTGGACCTGTTTTGATCTTCGCGCTCCTGGTTATCGGGCTCGCGGCAACGGCCCAGGCGGAGGTCAATGTCAACGTTAATATAGGTCCGCCGCCTATAGTCGTGTCGGCGCCTCCGGCGGTGGTCATGATGCCGCAGACCGGCATCTATTTTGTGCCGGGTGTCAGTTTTGACGTCTTTTTCTATAACGGTTACTGGTGGTCGCCGCGAGGCGATCGCTGGTACCGGTCAAGCCAGTACCGGGGGCCGTGGGGGATCGTGCAACGCAGCTATGTTCCCGGATATTTGTTCAAAGTGCCGAAGAATTACCGTACGGTCTATAAGAATGAGCGGCACATCAATTACGGGGAGTGGAAAAATAATTACGGGCAGTCGAAAAAGCAGGGCGGGCAGTTGAAAGGGCAGGGCAGGAAAAATGAAGGCCGCGGCCGCAAGCATTAAACATTAAAACCCGCGCCTTCGGCCAGAATGTCCCCTTGATTGGGCTTGACATTGCAGTTGTCAGGGCTATAATTTACTTGGGTTAAAATCTAAACAAAAAGGAGGTGAAAATTAATGAAGAAAGTTATTATATTATTTGTGGTCATGGCCTTCATGGCTTCAGTCTCCAGCGTTGCTTTTGGCCGGACGATCGATGAGGAAAAGCAAGCGGTTAGGGATTATCTGAAGGTGATCGACGCAAAGATCATCAAAGCGCGGAAGGCTAAGCAGAGTGCAAAAGTCACTATGCTGAAAGGCGAAAAATCCGCGACCCTGGCTCGCTGGAACAAGCTGAAAGCTTCGCTGGAAGTCGCGCCACCACCGCCACCACAGGCAGTCGCTCCTGTTCCGCCAGCTCCGGTCGTCGTTAAGCCGGCCGCTTCCGCTGGATTGTTCGGAATGGGGCTCAACACTTCTCTCTCCGGTCTGTATATCAGCACTGGAAAGGGATCGCTCTCCGGTTCCATCGGGGCGATGGGCAACCTGGTGTTGGATGACTTTATCGGTCTTGGGCCCATGGTTGGCCTGTCGGCCAATGCCGTGAAGTTCAAGGTTGGTACAGGTTATGTCATGGGCGGAGGAGGCTTAAAGGCTGTCCCAGTCTACGGCGGCGGCGTTATCAACTTGCCGCAGTGGATGGGTGGTCAAGAGAGCTACCTTACCGGCGGATTGAACTACGTTGTCTACGGCAACGGGAAGACCAGCGGTAAGATCGGCGGCGATGTCTACTTTGGCATCACTGCTGACTTAGGCCTGGGATTAGGGAAGACCGGATTTGAGATCGGATACAGTGTTGTCCGCTCGAACACCGTCACTTCCAAGGGTATCAGTCTCTCAGTTTGCCAGCCGATCGCTCTGTAGCAAAAGCGGGGACCTAATTCTTTTTAAAGGGAACATGGATACTTTAAACGGGTTGGTCCCCGTTTCTTTTCTTCTGCTTCCGCTATTCTCGAGCGGCGCTCCCCGGAGCAGGCAGGTTGCAACTCTGAACGATAACGGGTAAAGTTAGAGGTTATGTTGAAACCGAAGCTCAATATCGCTTTTGTCGGTAATTATTCCCCGCGCCTGTGCGGGATCGCCACTTTTACGACCGATCTGTGCGAGGCGACCGCTAAACTCCTCTCTCCCCGGTCGAATGTCTTCGCGCTCGCCGTCAACGACACCGACCAAGGCTACGCTTATCCGCGTCGAGTGGCCTTCACTCTGCGGCAAACCCAACAGAAAGATTATTTTGAAGCGGCCAATTTTATCAATGCCAGTAATGCCGATGTGGTCTGCGTCCAGCACGAATACGGGATCTACGGCGGCTGGGATGGCATTTACATCCTCTCCCTGATCTCCAGCCTTAGCGTGCCGGTGGTCGTGGTCCTGCACACGGTGCTCAAAAATCCGACCCCCAACCAGAAAAAGATCATCCAGGAGATGGCTCAGCGGGCCAATTATCTGGTGGTGATGAGTAAACTGGCCGTTACTTTATTGCAGGATGTTTACGCCGTGCCGGCCGAGAAGATCAGGACCCTTTATCACGGCACGCCCGATTTTTCCTCGCTGGATAACGGCCACTACAAAAAACGTTTCCAGGTGGAAGGGAAACAGACCCTGTTGACCTTTGGATTGCTTAGCCCGAACAAAGGGATCGAGACGGTCATAAACGCTCTCCCCAAGCTGGTCCAGGACTTTCCTAAATTAATTTATATCGTGCTGGGAAAAACCCACCCCAACGTCCTGAAGGAATATGGCGAAAAATACCGGGCGGGACTGATCGCGCTGGTTGATAAGCTGGGTCTGCAGGAGCAGGTGATCTTTGATGACCGTTTTGTCAGCCTGGAGGAGCTCTATGCCTGGCTGATGGCGGCGGACATATATATTACCCCTTATTTGAATGAGGCCCAAATCGTCAGCGGGACGCTCTCCTATGCGGTCGGGGCGGGGACCGCCATCATCTCTACCCCTTACTGGCACGCCAAAGAGCTGCTGGCCGAAGGCCGGGGACGATTGATCAACTTTGGGGACAGCGCGGCGCTGGCCGCGGCCCTGCGCGACCTGTTGTCGAACCAGGCGACGTTAAAACTGCTGCGCGATAAAACCTATAAATTTGGGCGGCAGATGCGTTGGGAAAAAGTCGCGGAAAAGTATCTGGGAATATTCAAGCAAACAGCGGCCACCGCGACCAAAAGATCGTTAACGCTAAAAACCCCCGCCCTGCTGTTGCGCGAACCGCCCTTTGACCTGGCGCACTTAAAGCGTTTGACCGATGATACGGGGCTGATCCAGCATGCCAAGTATATCGTCCCCGACCGGCAGACCGGTTATTGCCTGGATGACAACTCCCGCGCGCTGATGTTGTGCGCCTGGGCTTTTTTCCTTTTGCGCGGCGAGGACGCCAAGGAGCTGATCTCCACCTATTTCAGCTTTACCCATTTTATGCAAACCCCCGACGGGCGCTTCCGTAATTTTATTGATTACCAGCGCCACTTCCTGGACGAGACCGGGTCAGACGACGCGGTCGGCCGGGCGCTCTGGGCGCTCGGCTATATCATCTGGCGGCCGCCGCGCAATGCCTATCGCTCCCTGGCTTATGAGTGTTTCCAGAAGGCCTTGCCTCACGTCCACGGCTTGAACCTGCGCGGCAAAGCCCTGGCCATGCTGGGGTTGGTCTCCTATCTGCGCTGTTACCAAGGGGATGAGAGCGTGACCGCCAAACTGCGTGAATGCGCCGACTATTTATTGGATCTGTACAAAGATGTTTCGGACGACAATTGGCGCTGGTTCGAGGATATCATCTGTTACGATAACGGGATCATGCCGATGGCCCTGTTCCAGACCTATTCCATTCTCCGCGAGGAAAAATACTTAAAGGTTGCCCAGGAAACATTAGAGTTCTTAGAAAAGACAATTACTCACAATGGACGACTGTCGATCGTCGGCTCCCGCGGCTGGTATAAAAGAGGCGGGGTCAAGGCCAAATATGACCAGCAGCCCATTGATGCCGCAGCCATGGTCCTGGCTTATCAGTCGGCTTACCGGGTGACCGGAGATAAAGAATATTTAAAGAAGATGCGCCAGGCCTTCGGCTGGTTCCTTGGTGAGAACGACATGGGGATGTCTTTGTACGATCACGAGACCAAGGGGTGCGCCGACGGCTTGCTGCCGGAGGGGGTCAGTCTGAACCAGGGCGGCGAGAGCACCGTTTCTTTTCTCATGGCGCTGCTGGCCATGATCGAAGAATATGAGCTCGCCAGTGTGGCTTAAAAGGCCCGGCTCGCGATAGGACATATGGCCCAATAATAGCCATTGATATTATAGGACATATGTCCTATAATATTATATATGCCGAAATACACGATCAGCGATAAAGATAAATTAAACAGGCTGATAAAAGAAGCGGGCCTTAACCGGAGCGAACTGGCCAAAGCGCTTGAAGTTAGCTATAAGACCGTTTACCGGTGGCTTGATAAAGGGGTAAATCCCCATTCTTCCCAATCAAAAGATATTGACGAGCTTTTTAAAGCGCATATTGATATTACCGATTGGGTTGAAAAGATAAGGAAAAATATTCCTGATCCGATCAAGCTCCTGAAAAAAGATCCCCTGATAAGAGAAAAATTCTTCATATCAATGACTTACAATTCAAACGCGATAGAAGGCAGCCGTATGACCTTAAAAGAAACAGCCATGGCGGTAGAAGGGAAAAAAGTGAAAGGGAAGGAATTATTTGAGGTTTTAGAAGCGGTTAACCATCACAATGCCTTGCTATATATGCTGGAGGTTATTAAGCCTGGCTTTAAGATCACGGAGGATTTTATTCTTAAGATCCATTCGATCGTCATGTATAATTTTAACAATAAACTTCCCGGTAAATACCGCACCGGGTATGTTAATCTGACGAACACGGAAAAACCGCTACCTGCGGCTCAACTGGTTCCGCTAAAAATGCGCTTTTTAGCCAAGGATTTGAATAATTATGGCAAAGAGATAATAAGAAAGATCAGCCGTGATCATTATGAATTCGAAAGTATCCACCCGTTTTTTGATGGGAACGGGCGCGTCGGCCGTATCATCATGAACACCCAGCTTTTAAGCCGAGGATATCCGCCGGCGATCATCGAAATAGAGGACAGGTATAAGTATTACCTGGCGTTAAGCAAGGGAGATCTGGGGGATTTTAAGAATTTAACCCAGATGGTTTGCGACAGCGTTATTAAAGGATACAATCTGCTGTTTGCGGCTTAGCGCTTCTTCAGCAGTTTCTCCAGCAGTTCGTCCACCGGGATGCTGGCCACGTGCGATTCCGAGTCGGAAATGGCGTAAGGGATGATCAATTCGCCGTTGAGGATGATGGAGCCGCAGCTGTAGACCACGTTCGGCACGTAGCCTTCGCGCTCTTCTTCCCGCGGCATAAGCAGCGGCTCTGTGAGCCGCCCGATGATCTTCGAGGGATCTTTCAGGTCCAAAAGCGCCACGCCGATGCAGTATTTACGCATCGGCCCCACGCCGTGCGTCAGCATGATCCACCCTTTTTTGGTTTCGAGCGGTGAGCCGCAATTGCCGATCTGGACCAGCTCCCAGCTGTTGGCCGGCGTTTCGATTTTTACCCCTTCATACCAGAAATGGATATTATTGGAATAACTTAAGTAGAGGCTTTCCCCGTCGGTCCGCGTGATCATGGCATATTGTCCGTTGATCTTGCGCGGGAAAAGGGCCATTCCTTTGTTGCGGGCCATGGGGCCGTTCAGGGTCGAGACCTTAAAACGGTGGAAGTCCTTGGTTTCGATCAATTGCGGCAGGATTCCCCGGCCGTTATAGGCGGTATAGGTCGCGTAGTAGGTGATGCTGCCGTCCTCATCCACAAAGCGGACAAAGCGCGCGTCTTCCACCCCATTGCTTTCATTTTGCGACAGGGGAAAGATCACCCGTTCCGAGATCAACTGCCCGTGCGGGAAAAAGACCTCATAATTGGATTCCGTCAGCCAGCGGATGTGGCCGATGGTGTCATCCAGGTCGGCGGGGGTAAAGGTGCCGCTGTCACGGACGCCGTTGATCGCCCGATTCATTTCGTCCGGCGTGAAGCTGGCCGGTAAAGGCTGGTGGATGGCCTTAGCCGCTTCGCTGAACTGGCCCATCTCCTCCAGTTTGGCCTTAAAAAGTTCCCGGTCGTAGGTTGCGTTCAAGACGATCTCGGGTGTGCCTATAAATGGGCTGACCGGCTCCAGAAATATTGAATTATCCCGGTCGATCAGGGCGCTGCGGAAAACGATCGAGGAGATATGGCCTTCGCCGGTCGCGCGGAAGCTAAAAATAACGCGCGTTTGCCCCTTCTTTATCTGGTTCTGCTTGGGATAGATGACGATCGAAGGATTGAACAGGGCGGCCGATTCGATCGAGTATTCCATCGTAAAACAAGAGCCGAGCAAGAGCTTTCTTTCGTCTGATAGCGCCGCCGGCTCCTGAATGTATCCGGCGATCCGCTGGTAATTATTCAGCAAGACAGACTTAATATTCTTGTGGCGGTGCGCAAACTCTTGGAGGGTTTGCTGGAGCAGTACTTTAACCTTGGGTTCGTCCAGCGCCAGGAGGCGATTGACGATATTAATAGTGTGGGCTTCACTGCCGGGACGGAAAGGGCGGGTAATGACCCGGCGCTGGTCCGGGCGGATGTTTTTCAAGGTTTTGTTGGTGATGCGCTTGAACAAGCGCGAAATAATGACCGGATCATGGAGCGCGGGTTTGCCCAGCTGCTTATTGGCGATCAAAATCTCGGCGTTTTTGCCAAAAGGGGCGGGTGACTCTTTGGTCATGGTGGTGTAATACTAAACTTTATGCGGCCAAAAAGCAATCAGCGCTAAAAGAAGGTTAGGAGAAAAGGCATGTTATAATTAATTCGTGCCTAAAACCTACTTTATAAAGACCTATGGCTGAAGCCTGGCGGGACATCTATCATCGGCTAAAACCTATCCTGGAATTCATTTATATTGGGCAATTATAGTGCGTCTTTCCCGGGCCGTTCAGCACCATCCCTATATAGTCTACCTAGGCACACAGG